>CALEZX010000075.1 GCA_937928185.1 uncultured Caryophanales bacterium | reverse complement strand
TTATAAAAAAAAGCACAAATGTGCTTTAATCAGAAAATAATATACGTAATTCCGTCATTCCCTTTTTTGTAATCTTCATCGTTCTGAAGCAGATGCTTATAAGTCTGAATGATTTGATCAAATCCCTTTAAATCCCATAATGCTTCACCGGGAATATAGGCCTTAATCTGATGACTTTCTTTTTTTTGTCTTAGGAAGGAATGGACACTGCTTTTAATCAGTCCGCCTTTACCGCTCGATCCATATCCATGGATAATTTTAATGACTTTCTCTTTTGATTTCATTAATCTTATAATATTTTCTAAATCATGTAACGCTTCATTGACCGAAGGCATCGTCGATTTTATATCAAATATTTTCATGTCATCACCTGATAATATTTTACCATAATTAAAGAAAAAATCCCTTTCAAAAAGGGATTTTTATTCTGTATCAGATGATACTCCGAGATTTTCAATCTCTCCAACAGGAACAGTGAACATAAAGCCTGCTCCGGCTCTGCCGTTTCTTCTCAATAATTGTTTTACCGAATCCATCGTAGCTTTTAATAAATTCGGATCATTAATAACGGTAAATATGGTTTTGTTATATGGACTTGATCCGGCAAGAACCGATTTCAGCGAACCAAATAACGGTATGCTCTGAATGCCGCCATGAACGATGGCAGACGCCATACCCTGGCTGTCGATAATTGTAGCTCCGGTAACGCCGAGATGTACAAATTTAGCTAATATATCTTCTAGATAATCTGTTTGATTTAAAACGATAAATAATGCGACCATTTTATCCCTCCTATCCAACTATACTTTATTCTGCTGTTGGTTGCAACTCTAAGTTGTCAACTTTTGGCATTTCATGTTTTATTTCTTGCTTTATTTCTTGTTTCTCTTCTTCTTTTTCTAAATCCGGGAAATAGGTATCAATCCCATTGATTTCACCAGCTCCTTTAATCGCTAGTTTAGCAAATATCGGCCCTGATGTTTCATAGATTAATACACTGAACATAATAATCGTTGTAATCGCTACTGCGTACATCGGCAGTTCCTGTCTTACGATGACTGAAAGTCCAATTGAGATACCGCCCTGAGGCAACATCGCAAATCCCATGAAGCGTTGGACTTTTTTATCAGAATTGGTAACTTTTGCTCCTGCCCAAGTTCCTAGTATCTTTCCTGCTGCACGTGCAAATACATAAGCCACTCCGATTAATCCGATGGTTGCGAATATCGATAAATCAAGGCTCGCACCGGCAATTGTAAAGAATAGTACAAAGAATGGAGAAGCAAAATCGTTAACTGAGGTAAATATTCTTAACGGTGTTCTAACAAGATTGACCAATACGGTACCCATCATGATATTTGTTAATAACGGTGAAAAACCCAGCCATTTAGCTACTCCCGTCGCAATACCGATGAATGCTAAGGTAATTATTTGATTTTCATCACGGTTTTTAGCCTGTTTCGATATGAACGCTAATAATATCCCCATAACGGCACCGATAAGGAGCGAACCACCGATTTCAACGATAGGCGTTAAGAAAATACTGCCAATAGTCATTGATTCAGTACTGACTGACATTTTTGCGAGTGAAATCGCAATTCCGAAAGCCATAATTCCAAAGACATCGTCTAAGGCGACGACTGGCAATACCGTTCTTGTTAACGGACCGTTTGCACGATACTGACGGATAACCAGTAATGTCGCCGCCGGAGCTGTAGCTGCCGACATCGATGCTATTACGATTGAAAAAGCAAAAGGCTGTCCAAAAATGAAAAACATGACCACGAAAACGACTGTGATTGCACCGATGACTTCTAAAAGCGTAATCCAGAAGATTTTTTTACCGTATTTCATCATGTCTTTGACGACGAATTCAGATCCTATCGAAAAAGCAATAATCGACAGAGCGATTTCGCTTAATATTTCAAAATTTTCTACATCAACGGATGAAACAAGATTAAACAATGAAGGTCCCAATAACAAACCGACAATCAAATATCCTGACACCGACGGCAGTTTCACTAATCCTGCTAATTTACCACCAATAAAACCTACAACCAAAATAATACCTAATTTAATCAGTACTTCCATAATATCTCCTCATATTTTATGTTTTCTTGGATACAAAAAGCGCATAATGCTAAGCATTATACGCTTGGTCTACTCCTATGAGGTTAGCTGACGGATTCGGACATCCAAGTTGCCCTACTTGATAAATCAAGATTCACCCCAGAAATATGGTTCCCCCACTCGATTGTATTCGGAGATATCGGGCATAATTATACCCCTTAAGATATCACTTGTCAAATAAAAAAATCATCATTTTTTATCTTCTTTTCTGAAAACGTTTTTCCCATCAATATACGTTTCTAAAACCTTGATTTTTATAAGATCTTCTGGGTTTTTTACGTCTGTATCACAATCTAAAATCACTTCGTCATTTTGAGCGTCTTCATAGACATATCTAAGGTTGTTTTCTCTGTAACAGACAAATGCTTCTTCAACCCTGTAAGCTTCATCCGGAAGAAACGGATTAAGCCAGGGGGATGAAAGAGATTTTCTTGAAACGGCTGAATAAATATTTTCAAAAGGGTTAACCGATTCTATCGGAGTGTCGGTGCTGAAGCCGACGTTCAACCCTTTTTCATACATCGAATGAAACAGGTAACTTTCATTTTTCCGATCACCGATTCTTTTTTCAACCATCTCGATGTCACTATTTAAAAATACAGGTTGGATGATAACGCCGATATTCCATTCTTTCATTAAATCAATTTGCTCTTTAGTCGCGAGCTGAGCATGGATAATAGCATGGGCGTGATGCTTTCTTTTTGTCAGTTTCAGTGAAGCGATTATAGTATCAATCGCCAACTGAATCGCTTCATCGCCGATTGCATGGATGACACTGTCCATTCCATTCTGATCGGCTAAATAGACCATCTCAAATAACTCTTCTTTAGTGTATGAGAGAATTCCGCTTTGTTTAGAATCATCAGCGTAAGGTTCTGATAATTTAGCAGTTCTTCCGCCCAGACTGCCGTCTAGAAGCAGTTTTAACGGACCTAATCTGAATTTACCTATTTTTTTATTAACATATCCCTTTTGAATATAATCGCGAAGCAGTTCAATTGTCCCTAAATTGACCTGTTCAGTAATCGAAACGTCGATTAAACCCTCCTGATAACTTTCATTTATCAGCTGAATCATCTGTTCATAATGAATCGGAAAAATCTGAAAGTCATCGCTGGCAACTTTGGTAATTCCGTTTTCTAGACAGATATCATTTGCTTTCTTTAAATACTTCTTAATGTCTTCTTTATTCGGTAAAGGGTAACTATTGTAGATTAATGATAATGCATCTTCTGCGAACAGACCCTGACTGTAATCAACGATTCCTTTACCGCGATGTTGATAATCTTCATCGATATTTGCCAATTCGAGCATTTTATCATT
>CALEZX010000074.1 GCA_937928185.1 uncultured Caryophanales bacterium | reverse complement strand
TCGACAACCCAGACACGAACATCATGGTACTTAATATTTCCTGCGGCATCGGTTGCTTTGTATTGAATTAAATAAGATCCAATTGTCTGCATGTTTCCTGAATAACCATCAGATACGATGACTACCGATAAAGCTCCAGAAACATTATCAACCGCAGATAATTGAGCAGTAATATCAGCTGTTACCATGGTGGCGGTTTTTCCTTTAACAACTTTGACAGGACCATTGATTACCGGTAAGATATCATCTGCAACTGTGACCGTTAAAACTAATGATCCTACGTTACCAGATGCATCTGTACAAGTGATCGTCACGTTCGTTGTTGCCGGGATAGATAAACTAGGTAATGCAGGTACAACTTTAGAACTTGTCAGAGTTCCATAATAGGCATCCGTAACGACGATTGAATCGATTAATGCCTGAAGCGTTGATGGATTACTCATATTAACCGTAACAGAATAAGTCGTTACAGCGATATTGTTAATTTTGAATACTGGAATAGTGGTGTCTCTGACAGTAACCGGTATCGTTTTTAAAGTGTATTTACCGTTTGAATCGGTAGCTCGTAATACCAGGTTAAATGATCCAATTGTGGGAGAAGCATAATTCCAGGTTGTGGATGCATCTACAGTAACAGCTACGGTTCCGTCTTCAGTATCTGAAGCTGAATATTGAGCTAAAATCGAAGCGAAATTAAAGCTTGTAATTTCGATTGTTTTTGTAGAAGGACCAGAGATTACGGGAGCATTATTTGGTAATACAGTCATAATCACTGTGATAGTCGTTTCGTTAGGAATCAAATATCCATAGCCATCCTGAATAATGATTGTATATTCATGAGTTCCCACTACATCCCAAGGATCATTTTCCATGTCTGGAGCCATTGGCAAAACAATAATTCCTGACAACTCACATCCCTCACAGTAAGTATAATAACCATCGAGAAATTGTGCTTGACTCATTACTTCATCAATTGTGATTTTTTCTTCATAACTATCGTCCACATAAAAGGATGGAAGAGTGATAGTATCTCCATCTCGATAAGTGACGCCATTATATATCATGTATGGAGGAATGTTATCAATCACTTCGATATCAACACGAAGATATGCATAGTTGCCTGCAGTATCTGAAACTCTGAACATGATATAGTAGTCACCACCGACTTCTTTTGTAGCTGAAGTATATGCATCGTTGTATATTTCGATTCTTGATGTGACATCGCCATCAACGTCATCAGTAGCTCCAAGTTGAGCCTTGATGGATGCTGCTGTAGGAAGTGCATTATAAACCGCATTCACTTGTAAACTTGAATAAGTGAATACAGGTTCTACTCCGTCAACTTCATTCATAATAATGCTGAAATATTCTGAAGTTAATGGATTTACTTTCAATACAGGTTCTTTGCCTTGCGGATCAGAATAATAAATAGTAAATTCGCCTTCGTACAAATAATTAATATTGAAGGTATAAATAAAACCTTCAGACACTCCCCCAGTCACAATTAGCACATCATCATCTAAGAGATTCTGGAATGAAAAAGCCCCTTCTTCCCAACTAAACATGATGTTATTAAAAATCATATCCGGTTGAATATCTGTTTTAAAAGTAATTGTATAATTGCCAGTTGGTAAAGAATCATCATAATAACTGAATGAGTCATAATAACCGCCGTTTTGAACTGCAGTAACTTTTGTAGAATCAAAAAGATTTACTGTATCAGCTTTCACGTTTGTAACATTATATATACCGAGTACAACTGCGAAAAGTATTGTAAGTGATAATACTATTTTTTTCATTTTCTTATTCCCTTCTTTGTGACCGGTTTTGCCGG
>CALEZX010000073.1 GCA_937928185.1 uncultured Caryophanales bacterium | reverse complement strand
TTTGGAGGACTCAGTCGGATTTGAACCAACGATCAGGGAGTTGCAGTCTTTTGTCATACTAATTACATGACAAGAAATCAATAATAAATTATATACTGGCAAAATCTACAGTAATCAAGAATAAATTATTCGAAGTGAAGATCCTTGGTTATGGAAACAAAAAAATCGGAACTCCATAAGGCCAAACTACTTATGTCACCAACAAATGGTATAACATCATTAACAGCTTCTTTATAATTAAGAATATTAAATCGATGATTCAGCATTTCTATCGCAATAGTCGAAGTTAACTGATCATCTGCTTTTAATAATCCAGATTGTTTTAACCTTGCTTCTAAATGACTCAAATTAACTGGCGTTTTATTTTGTAAATAAAACACGTAATCATACAAGTCTCTTCCCTTAACCCTGTTATTCCATCCTCTTGCGATTACTGCGTGTATTTTTCCAGCAAATAAAGAAGGCTTATCATAGATTCTGATTTGATAAGGAAAGGGTAATAATCGATACTTTAGTTCCGTCCATGCAAAAGGGGGAGGCAATACATCAATCTCAAACTTAATTTTTATTTTCTCATTATGAGTTATTAAGTTACTATGAATTGAATCTGGATAAAAAATCATAAACCGTTCTCTTGAATTTCCTTTTAAGAAAGCAGACTTAATGTTAGTATCAATGATTTTGTCCTTGCTGGTTATTTCAAATTTTAGTCCCATCGATTCAACCGTTTGATAGATAGCAGGTATATATTTCTCAAAAGAAAATGATTCATCCGGATTTAACAATGTGAAATCTAGATCCTCTGAGAATCGATTCAAACCATAAAACAATCTTAAAGCAGTCCCACCATAAAATGCTGCATGTTTAAAAAAATCAGTCTTTGACAAAGCTGCGAGTATAATTTCCTGCATTATTTCTTTCATCGCATTTTTTTTATCTTCTATAGTATTTATCTGATAGTTTTGAAGCATCTGTTCAAGTATTGTCATTTTGATATCTCCTTAGAAAGATATTTCTCAAGCAGTCTAATATTCTTTGATATATATTTACCACACAAGAAATTCATTTCATAAAAATCAAGTTGATTAAAAGCCTCAATATCAATTCTTAAGTCAACAAATAACAATCTTTGAATTGCTCTTAAGCTAGTTTGGGTTGGTTCTATATACAGTTTGTCACAAATAGCTTTTTCCGGAGAGGCAATAAAAAATGAATAATCATTCTCGATATATGCTTTGATTCCGTATGGATAAGCATCTTTAGGAACATCGCGATACATAAAAATACCAAATTGATTCTGATAAATTTTTGATTTGCGTTTATTAAAGGTCGCACTGGTATAAACAGTTACTTTTTCCGGAATCAGTCCATGATAAGATAATGCATAATCAAAAGACAAATAAGAAGGTCCATATATATATGCAGTTAAAAATTGTCCCGAGGTATTTATATTCGTTTCATAAAGTCCTTTTACTAAGGGAAAAAGATTCTTTTTCTTTATTTCCCTATTGATTTTACCAATCGGGTCTGAGTAATTACGATAATCGTCGATAAGCATGTCAATTGTTTTAATCATACATTTCCCTCCAGATAATTGAATTATATACTATTATTTGGAGGGAATCAATAGATAAATATGTTTTGATTATATATAAAATAAAAACGGTCATATTAGAATTACTAATTGACCGTAATAAAACATAAAATAAAAGAATGGAGGACCCAGTCGGATTTGAACCAACGATCAGGGAGTTATGGTTCCTTACAATCAATTCGCTTGAGATTGTTAATTATATATTATTCACTGGAAAATTGATGTTAATGATTTCTTGTTTTTGATTCTAAAAACAACTGTTATTGAAATGATATACCCTTCAGATTTCTAATCTTTCAAACAATTAAAGATTTAAACTGTCAGAATTTAATAAAAATTCAATTATTCCAATAACTAATATACCATTTTCTGTTACCCATGGTAATATTTCATCTTTGACAATTATAATTTTTTTAAAACTATCATCAATATTATCAAAAGGTCTTGCTTCTTGTATTGTTTTTTCTCTTGTATCTAAATTTAGGGCTACTTGCACATAATATCTTTTATTATGCTGGTTACAAACAAAATCAACTTCAAGTTGTTTTCTAGTATCTTTTTCTCTGATTTCTACGATTCCAACATCAACATTATATCCTCTTCTTACCAATTCTAAATAGACAATGTTTTCCATGATATGATTTTCTTCTTGTTGTCTAAAATTAAGTATGGAATTTCTTAAACCAATATCAGTAAAATAGTATTTTGAGAGTGATTCAATGTAACGTTTCCCTTTAACATCATATCTATTCACTTTTTCAATCAAGAAAGAATCCTCTAAATACCCCAAGTATGATATGACAGTATTAACTGATAATTCACTATTCCCGTTACTCTTATAGGTATTCGTTAGTTTTCTTGCGCTTGTTAACGATCCTATAGATGATGCAATAACTTTTGTTAAGGATATCAAAACTTCGTTTTTTTCAACTTTGTTTCTCTCTATGATATCCTTAAAATATGTTAATTCAAAAAGGTTTTTTAAGTAACTAGATTTTTCTTGGTCGCGATTCAATGATAAAACTAATGGCATTCCACCATATCGAATATACTGATTATAGGCTTCAATTTTATTAAGTTTATTCGCTTCGTAAAACTCTTTAAAGGATAAAGGATATATTCTTATTAGATGGCTTCTTCCTCTAAATTCAGTTACTATGTCAGATGATAAAAACCTCGAATTACTACCTGTGACATAAATGTCAATATTACTCATATTCAAGTATCCGTTTAGTAATGATTCAAAATTTGAAACAAGTTGAATCTCATCAAGAATAACATAGTACATATTGTTATCAATTATCTTGCTTCTAATATATTCATCTAATACATATGGATCATGATATTTATGATTTCTAAGTTGATCTAGATCAATCTTTAAAATATGATTCTCATCAACACCAGTTTCCTTTAGATGATTTGTGAAGAGCGGATCTAGCAAATATGATTTCCCACTTCTTCTGATTCCCGTGACAACCTTGACCAGGTTGATATGCTTACTTTCAATCAACTTATTTAAATATTCATTCCTATTAATAAGCATGCCACTCACACCCTCTGAACGCTTTTGCCGTTTTCGGCACTTTCGTTCACACTTATATTACATTATTCTTTATATTTAATCAAGATTAAAGTGAACACTTTTGCCGTTTTTGACTATTTTGTTTTACATAATTCACAAAAAAATAAAAAAATGCCCTAAATGGACATTAACTATGCAATTAGTTCGTTTAATAGAACCAATAAAATGTTTTATTGGAGGACCCAGTCGGATTTGAACCAACGATCAGGGAGTTGCAGTCCCTTGCCTTGCCGCTTGGCTATGGGTCCAATGCTGGTGTAAATAGTGGTCGGGAAGACAGGATTTGAACCTGCGACCTCCTGGTCCCAAACCAGGCGCTCTACCAAGCTAAGCTACATCCCGACTATAAGAGTGGCGCGCCCACCAGGAGTCGAACCCGGAACCTTTTGATCCGTAGTCAAACGCTCTATCCAATTGAGCTATGAGCGCGCAAATTTATAAAGCAACAAACATAAAACTTTATCCGTCCTATTTTGTGCCGATATATATATTACCAAAATTCAAATAAAAATGCAACGATTATTTACTGAAAACTATCATAAATTCATCCTAGTAAGCATCTGTGAGCAACATTCCCATTTCCTGACGATTCATTTGATATAATAGTGACTGAAGGACGTGTTATCATGGATAAATATCATCAAAAAGAAGTTATCAAAATTACAGAAATCGAACTCATCGTTAGAAATCTATCAAAAATGATTGATTATTATACCAACTCGCTTGGATTTCAAATATTAACAAAAAATACTGACAAAGTCGTTCTAAGTGTCGATAAGATTCATCCTTTACTTACACTGATAGAAAATGCCGACGCAGAATTAAGAGGAAAATCCATAGGTTTATATCATTTCGCCCTGCTTCTGCCTTCACGGGAGGAGTTAGGCAAATTCCTACGTCATGTGATTAAAAACCAAATCCCAATCAGTGGTGCAGCCAATCACGGCGTAAGTGAAGCTATTTATCTGCAAGACCCCGAAGATAATGGAATCGAAATATATGCTGATACTGACGATTCTGGTTGGTATGATGAGTTTGGTTCTTTAAACATGTACACTGAGGAACTTGATTATTCTGGCGTCTATTATGAAGCAAAAGATTCAGAACCGTTTAGTCATTTACCTAACAATACGACCTTAGGACATTTACATTTATCTGTCAGTTCGCTGGATAAAGCGAAAGAATTTTATATTGATTCGATTGGATTTGATGTTTCTTATGACCAAATATCAAGCGCACTCTTTGCTGGATCAAATAAATATCATCATCATCTAGGAATGAATACCTGGTTTACAAAAAAACCTAAATCACAATTTACGACGGGACTAAAATCATTTGTTATCCGTTATCCGGAATGCGAAATGATTTTGTCGGCGATGAAGAAACTAGAATCTAAACAATATCTAATTAAAGAAATAGACAACGGTTATCAAACCACTGATTTCGATGGTAATACGGTTTATTTACAACTTGAATCATAAAAAAGGCATCGGAATTT
>CALEZX010000072.1 GCA_937928185.1 uncultured Caryophanales bacterium | reverse complement strand
TTCCACTTGTAAATGTTTTCATTGATGTTGATTCTTTAGCAACATAATAATCATTTACAAAAATATAACCCCCAGAAGTATAAGGTGTAAATGATGTTGAATCAATATCTATAGATAATTGTGTTTCATTAACTATTTCAAAAAGATAATATTTTTGATTTAATTCTATTGTTGTTCCATCAATAAATAAATAATTAAAATTTTCTAATCCAGATGTTGAATCTATTTCAATAATAGTTGGATTACTTAAAATTATGCTTATTATTGATTTATTATAATTTAATGAATCATAAATTCCTGTAAATCCTATTGATAATTCATATATGTTGGCGGCAAGATCTGCAACGCCACATTCTTGTCCGTTATGTGTAGTTTTAGCAAAAGGTTCACCAGAACCAGTCAAAGCAGTATTAACTGTAAGATATCCATCTGATGTAAATGTTACAGTAGGATCATCAATATCTGTTAACGCATTATTATTTCCTTTTGGATAATTATATACTGGATCATACCAAGCACATTTTAATGTATTTGTAGAAGCTTGTCCATGTGCAAGTGAAAGAAGTGCAAGTGCAGAATATTGAAATGTTGAAGCACAATGCCAATTAGATGTAGGATTTACTTGACCATCAATACCATCTCGTGCTTTCGCACAATCAATTATATTATAAATATAATTTTCTCCATTTGAAGCAGTTAATTCACTAATTGGATTGTGATCTGCAGATGTAGTAATCGGCGCACCATTTTTAATAGATGCTCCAATGTATCCTGTCCCGTAAGCAACTTTTGAACAAGAATACTTATCAATAAAGAATCCCGGTTGTTCGACTCCACCATCAATAAATGCACGATGAAGAGCATATCCTTCTGCATTTGCAGAAGCTGTATCTTCAAAATCATAAATTGATTTTATATCGATATCGTTTGGAGCGTATTGAGAATGAGTTGGATTCGATTCGTGATTAATTCTATAATAGAACTTCGGTATCCACACTATAACTGAAGATGATGGAGTATGAATATAATTTCCATAATTTTCTGATATTTTATAATTATAATCCGAACATCTTATAATATCAGATGGTAAATCAAATTCAGGACAAATACCACAACCAAAACCATATTCACCAGGTACTCCGATATCATTATGACGATAATAATATGATTTATATATTAAATTACCAGAAGTATCTATTGATAATATTCCACCTTCATAATAGTTGTTTAATATTTTTAAATTACTTGTTATTAATGGTTGTTGTATTGATATAGGAAGTGGATTATTAAATAATTTATTTAATTGTATTTTCTTTGGTGTATTTGATTGTGAATCAATTATTAATAATTGATCTTGAGGTTGTGGTTGTAGTTTTTCTTGTAACTGTGATATTTTTGACATTATTTTCCTTTATTGACCGCAAGATCTAATAATGTTTTTATTAAAGATAATATGCACAACGATAAGAAGGATAACCAAGTGTGTTGTTTACTCTTGTGTATAGTCTTATTGAATTTATACCAGCGTTAGATACTGAATTATAAATTCCTCCTCGTACACACCAATGAGCATTCAAGTTTGCTAAGCCACATAAATCTTTACCAAATAAATTAGTTCCGACATTACTAATACTATTAATTGACATTGGTATTCCAGAACATGTCTTAATATATTCTTCACCAGAAACAGCACTAGAAAATACTTGATTTAATGAAGATCCAAAATATTGACCAGCATAATTAACATTTGATAACATTGGAAAAACAATAACATCCATTAAATTAGAAATACCAGTCGATCCCCAATGATCTGTTGCTAAAGTAATTCCACTTGTAAATGTTTTCATTGATGTTGATTCTTTAGCAACATTCCAATCTGCATAATGTAGTGTACCACTACTTGTAAAAGGAGCAAGTAAAGTTGAATCTAATTCAATTGATATATGTGTACTATCAATAATTTCTAAAATTTTAAAATTTTTACATGTAAAAGGTAATGTAACACCATATATATAAACAAATTGATTTTCTTCTAAATTTGTAACATTCGGAAGAGTAAGAACACATGGATTTGACAATGAATAATCTGTGATAGTTTTAGTACTACCTATTGAACTCATACCTAAAGTATAAGTTTCAACATTACCATTAAGATCTGCAATTCCACATTCTTGTCCGTTATGTGTAGTTTTAGCAAAAGGAACACCAGAACCAGTCAAAGCAGTATTTCTAGTAGGATAACCATCGTGACGATACTTTACAGTAGGATCATCAATATCACCTAATGTATTGTTATTATTTCCTTTTGGATAAT
>CALEZX010000071.1 GCA_937928185.1 uncultured Caryophanales bacterium | reverse complement strand
TTTTGGGTTAATTGTTAATTAATAATTTCTATATAATAACATGTAAATATTGAATTTTTATTTTTGTAAGAAATAAGTGTCCGGAGGCATGATGTTAGACAATAATTTTTTGAAGGTAGCATTAGCAATTAAAGATATTAAAAAATCTGAAATGGTACTTCCTATTGCAAAGATTAATGCAATAACTACTCCATTTCTATTAGGTGATCATCAAGCTTTAAAAACTGCTATGATGTCACCACAAAATTATGATAAAGAATTGATTAAGTGTTTATATAAACACAGTCAGTTTTTCGATGAAAATGGTGTTGAAATAAAAAAGAAAACGGATGATAATCGTGAAGTAAAATTATCATTCGATGATATTCAATCAAGAATTTCTAATATTGATAAGATCTTTCTTGTTTGGTCTTGTTATAATAGTACTTATGGTACATTAGGTATTCGTGAAATTGAATGTGAACAATGCAAAAAGAAAAACAAATATAAAATAACACTCGAAGAACTTATTCGACCAGATACTATGACACTTTGGGATCGAGAAACACCATTTAATGAAACTGTTGATACTATTGCTTGTTCTTATGGCGATGAATATGAATACGTTTTTGAGTGTTATATCCCTACGATAAAAAAATACAACCAAGTTCTTGGTTTTATTTCTATTGATAAGATTCGAGAAAATCTTGAATCAAATACAGTTTTATCTGAATCAGAAGATCTTGCGGTCCAAATAAAAACAATAATAATTAAGAAAAAAGGTGAAGAAATTGCAAGATCAAGTAATATACAAGAAGTATTAACAGTACTTGAATCAGCAATACCAACAAAAGTAACAGAAGAATTTAAAAAGAAATATACAGATTTATATCAAAAGTTTATACCAAAATTCTATACATTATTAAAATGTGATGAATGCGAACATGAAAATAAGTATTTTGTTGATATAGAAACAGAGTTCTTTCGCAGAATATTATTTGGTGGAGAATTCGTGGAATAAAAATTATAAGTATTTTATAGATCTGTTTCTTCAAACAAAAGCATTGTTTGAACATACTACATTATCAGATCTATTAGCAATGAGTGAAATTCCATATCCACTATTCAATGATATTCTACTTCAGAAAATAGAAGAAGATAAAAAAAAGTTCAAAGAAACACAAAATACTATGAATACTATTAAAAATGCCCCTCGTAAAAAAAGAAAATAGAAAGATTTGAATAGTGATTATTAATTTAAAAACTCTACCGCTATCAATTTATAAAAAAATACCATTGTCAATTAAAACACTTAAAGACGAATATGATTTAGATGATTTGCCTTATAGTGTTCAAAAATTGATATTAGATATAAATCAACAAAAAGAAATAGATTATAAAGATTCAGTTTATGATTTTCAACCTCAAATAACAGAGCTTGGTGATTTTAAACCAATTGAAAATCTAAAAATATTAGTTGTTGATTATATGTACAATTATTTACATACATTATTGGGTGAATACCCATTCAATTGTCTTGTTGGGAGTAACGTTAAAAAATTGCTCCAAAAGAAAGATACTACTATTCAAAAACTTTATATGTCAGAAGAATTGAATAGAATGATCATGTCTTTCGGAACAACAATTGATAAAAATATTAAATTAAAAACATTTGATTTATCAAAAAAAGATCACAATGTATATGTAGAATATACATATACAATTGAGTTAATTATAGACGATGAACCGACTACACTTAGTCAGAGTTACATCTTATAGCACTGGCGCTATATTTCAAACGCCAGTGCTATAATTTTATTCTTCTTCGATAACATTACCCAAATGGGTAATGATATTGTAATTCGGTTGATCAAAACAAAATTCTATCGACACAAACGCTTTTTTTGGAAGACTATTTACAAATGTCTTTAGTTTTCCGTCTTTCAGGTTTTTGAGGAAGAGAGTTGAAAATCTTTCGTTAACATCGATCCGAAAGATTGGAAATAACGGCAAAACATTTCCAACCAATTTCATGATTTCCGAATGATTCATCAAAATACCACAAAATAGTTTACTACTATCGTTTATTGTGGTATATAATGACGCCCGATTTTTGTCAACCGTCACTATTAGGAATCCATTTCTGAAGAATATTGGAAATACCTTCAGTTTTTCGTCATTTTTGAGGGTGAATTTGATATTGTTTTGGATCTCAAACTCACCACATTTCCTTTTTTCACTGGGAATTTTTCCAATCAACATTTTAGTCTCGACCTGATTGACTTTAATGTTCTTTTCTTTCTGCTTTTGATAAAGCAGACTGTGATTGTAATGAATCCAACCCTGAGTTTGACCCCCGAATTCGACGATTGGATACGCCGATAAACAGTTAAAATTTATACTGTTTGAAACGGTGAATTTTGACATGGGTTCGATCATTGAATAAAAGTTTTTTATCCGATGCATTAGTGATGTTGGAGCTACGAAATTTGATTCATAATCGTCTCCATTAAACTCAAACGGAGATACCACTGTTGTCTTTTTACGAAATTTCCTGAGCATCAAAAACGAGTCAGGCTTCGTAAATGATACCACTACTTGTGTGTCATTCAGTGGTTTTCTTTCATTCTCGTCAATTTTTTCATTTATTGTCATTGTAGTTCTCCTTTAAATAAATAAAAATAAATTAATAAAATATACCCCATAATAGTTTTATTTCTATATAAAAAATAAGAATATAAAAATAATAACAGGAGTTAGAATGGCTACAGCAACGACAATTTCAAGTGGAGCATGGTCGGATGCTATCTGGTCAGGTGGTGCGGGTTCTGGTGGTTCACCAGCAGATGGTGACGCTGTAGTTATCTCTGCTGGACATAACGTATGGATGAATTTTGATACATCTGCATGGACTGGATTATCACACGTTACAATTCAGGGTGGTGAAACACCGGGAATGCTTTATTGGAAAAATGGAGCATCAGGATATTTAAAAATAAAAACAGGTTTTTATCTTCAAGGTACAACAAATATTAATAGAGGTAGATTACTTGTAAATTCTGATGGTATTTGGGGAAATTCAGATCCACTTCAATTTTCTGATAAAGCAATTATTTCTTTTATTGGAACTTCAAGATGTGAAGCTACTAATTTAGATATTGCATTACATTCTTGTGAACCAACAGTAAAAACACTCAATACATATGGTGTCAAATTTACAGTTGATACAGCTACAAAAGTAAATGTAGAAACAAATAGAATTGACATCGGTGTAACACCGATGTCAAATGGATCATCTGTTATGTTTTATCCTTTAGCTGGTGGGACTCTTCCTGGTGGATTAGAAGAAGGAGTTCCTTATTGGGTGTATAGTATAAGTGGTACTACTTTTCAAGTAACTTATTTTTCAAGTATATATTCTAATGTAGGAGTAGTTGATATAACATCAACTGGTACTGGTTCTTTTATAGTTTTAGGTGGATATACCGCTGCTAGTGTTGGAACAACGCTTAAAGTTGTTGAAGATGCATCATTAGATCCTTATTGGTCAACTGTTGATGGACATAATTATATGTATTTAATTGATTCTGGTTATTCTATAGATACTGAACTCAATAGAATAACAGCAATAAATCCAACAACAATATCTATAAATACACAACCAGATTCAACACAATATTCTGGATCTAAATTAGTTTATGTTAGTCGAAATGTTATAGTTAGTAGTACTTCAAGTAGTACTAGTTATGGTGTTTTTAATTATTCATCGACTGATACACATGGTGGTATTTTTAATTGTGAGATAAGAAATTTTTATAGTTTAACTTCAAAATATGGTATGGCCATTAAATATGGTGTTGATCATATTTTTAATGGATCAATACACAATTTTGCATATGCATTTGCATATTTTTCTGGTGGAACATTTAACGGTCTTGTATGTAGATGTGATTATGTATATTATAATAATCGTACACCTTTTGTTAATAATTTAGAAACTTATGGAAATTCTTCTCTTTTTTATTCTTGTAATAATTTTAGTAATTCTAAAGACGTAGACACCAATTATACTGTATTTCAAAGTTGTACTAATTTTACAAATGATTATCGAATTAAAAACACAGCAAGTGCTTTTGTGAGTTGTTCTGCTTTTGTAAATAATGGTTATTTAGATCATGATAATTATTGTTTTAGTTCGTGTTTTGATTTTGTAAATAATGGAGAAATATTTAAAAGTTATACATCGTTTTCTAGTTGTACTTATTTTACTAATAATTCGAATACATCATTTATTGTTAGTTATATGACATCTTGTTATAATTTCGTAAATAATGGAAATGTGTTAAATAACACAACAGGATATTCATCTTGTAATAATTTCATTCAGAATTCAACTATTGAAAATTGTCAAACAGCATTTCAAAATTGTGGTGAATTTGAAACAACTCATTCTAGTTCTGTAAAAAACAATAGTTATTTATTTTCTGGAACATTGAGTAATGCAAAAATTTATGGAGATTTTTCTACAGCGGGTACACTTGTTGTTTTTACTTTTCCTTTAACAAATGTAAAAGTATTTTCTGGAACTTTACTACCACCGTCTTTACTTATATCTGGTCGTAATGCAACAGGAACAAAAAAAGCTACAAGATTATTTATTGAAAATCGAGATAAAATAAATCATTATCATTTGATACTTGATATGTATGGATCACTTTCGAATCCATATTGTGATGGGGGTGATTTACATCCTTTAGTAGATCCGAATGGTGGAAATGAAAAAGCTATACGAGTTTATGAACTGCAAAGTAATTTAAATAAATACTATAAATTAATTATTTTTGATAATCATCGATTATGGTTAACTGTTGGTGGATATTCGATTACTTATAAAGTGCAAAGTACATTTGATATATCTGAAGGAAATCTTCAATTAAGATGTGATTATATTAAAGAATCTGATTTAACTTCTGATATGACTACTAATGCTTCTGCTATTACTGCTAGAACTAATACTTCTGATTGGTCACAATCATTAACAGTTTCATTTACACAAGCATTAGATGGTTGGGTTACATTGTCAATGGAAATGTATCAATATACAGCAAGTGGTGAATTTTATGTTTGGCCCAATCCGACGGTGAATTAAATGCCAGAATATAATTCAATTTGGAGTCTTGGTGATTGTGTTCTTTTAATAAAATCACCAACAACAGAAATAGATCATTTTTGGAGTCTTGGTGATTCAATTATACTTGATACTTATGAAGGTGGATCATTATATATATTATCGCCAAGATCTTGTTGTTTTGGTCATACAACGAGTGTTAAAGAAAGCACACAAAAACCTTTTATTAGTACTTGGTCTGGAACAGGTGTTGTAGAAGGTGTTAATGATGATGAAAAATTAGTTATAGAATCCGGTCAGTATATGGAAAGTAGAGTTATTCAATCAGAATTAATAGAAATAAGCATTCAACAAAATAAATATGGAACAGGATCTGAACTTCCAGTTATGTATCGTACAGGAATAGATTATGACTCATGTTTATTAGCTGATTGGAACGAATATTCTAATTCGTTTACAAACTTAGGATTTTTTCAATTAAAAATTTATGCGTGATGGTCAATTAATGACTTCTATATTACCAAAATCAAATAACAACAGTTTGTTAGATCCTTTTTTAGTTTCACAATATCATAAAGAATATTTGTCATTAATTAATTTTTATGATAATCATAAAAGGCCTAGTTCGTTTATTCGATATTATAATATTGATTATGATGAATCGATTTATCAAAATACTATAGAATCGACTTTTGATTTATATAAAATATCAGAAATCAAATTCGATATATATGATTTTACTCCTACATATGTTTTAGCTCCAATTGTAAGCTCAACTGTAAACGCTCCAGAAAAAACGGGCCAAAAATATGATGGTGTTACATCTATTGTAACTTATTCAATTAATGCTCCAAGAATAAATGATATTGTTGTGTTTTATCGTCCTATTAATGCTGGAGAAATATATCGAGTATCAAATATTCGAACTCCTATTAATGCTTACCATTCAAATCCAAAATTAACTTGGTATGAGATGGACTTAGAGATCGCGCCGATAAAAGATACAAGCAAACTAAAAATATCAAAACATTATATTTATGATATTAGTAAAGAAGCATATCATACATATAGTGAATATCAAGTTAAAATGGATATAGTAAAAAAATTAAATTATTATAGTAAACATCTTCAAAGTTTTTATAATTATTATTATGATTTATATTGTATTGACGATTTAGTTCCAATAGTTCCAAATTTAATAATTAATAATCTAAAGAATGAAATAGAAAGAAAGAATAATGCAGAAATTAGATTATTTAATGAATTAATGAAACCATATGGATTTCTGACACTTCTTTCCAAGAATATTTCTGGATTTTCTGAAAATACTGAAATAGATATTGATACTAATATTTATTACTTGTATAATTTAAAAACAAATATAGTTGAAACATATGTTTGGGATAAAACTGTTGATTCTAAATTGAATAATTTTTTAAGTTATATTATTCGATTATTTAGTTTGTATTACGATAATTCAAATTATTTTTAAGATTCTATTTAAGGATTCTTTAATTATGAGTATGAGATTAGCTAAAAACAATACTGCACCATTTGACTATTATAGTGAAGGTGATAATTCCGATCCTATATCAACTGCTGTTATATTAGATGGTTCAGGCGTTCCAGCAACAATAACCGGAAATTCGACAAATACTATTTTTGTTATTTTTTCAAATGATGGAACTTATATTGATAACATTTCAGATGCTGAAATAAATATATTATCAGAAGAAACTGGTATTGATTGGGAAATTTCTGAAGACCAAATAACTTGGGGAAATACTATTTCATTTCCAACACAAGATGTTTCTTCTGCTGATGTTGTTATTCAGATCTATGCAAGAGCAAATGTAATAAATGATGGATCAATACCAGTTAATAATTATATAGCCGCAAAGATTCAAACTTCGTGTACCCAAAATCCTGTGTAAAACGAGAAATATAAATGCCAATTGTTGATGATATTGTTGTCGTACCAACACCAATTCCTGAAAGTCGAAACATTGATACAAAATCATCTTCATCACAATTTGATCAAATATTTACAGATACCAAATCAGCTGTTTCAATTGAAAACATATTAAGAAATATAGATACAAAATCTTCTATTTCTCATTCGTATCAAATAGTTATTGATACAAAATCAACCATCTCTCAATCAGATCAAATATTTGTAGATACGAATACCTCAGTTTCAATTGAAAATGTATTAAGAAATATAGATACAAAATCTTCTATTTCTCATTCGTATCAAATAGTTATTGATACAAAATCAACCATCTCTCAATCAGATCAAATATTTGTAGATACGAATACTTCAGTTTCAATTGAAAATGTATTAAGAGATATTGACACAAAATCTTCCGTTTCTCAATTTAATGATAATGTATTTGTGGATACTAAATCATCAGTTTCGAATTTCAATCAAATAATTGTTGATACGAACATTCCAATATCACAATTTGATCAAATATTTACAGATACGAAATCAGCTGTTTCAATTGAAAACATATTAAGAAATATAGATACTGAATCGTCGATCTCACATTTTAACCAACAATTTATTGATACTTTTTCTAGAATTTCATATAAAGAAATCGATTATGATATCGATGTTCCTCATGATGTTCTATCTGATCCGATTTTAGTATCTCAATTTCATGAAGATTATTTATCATTAATTAATTTTTATGACGATCATAAAAGACCTAGTACTTTTATAAAATATTTTAATATCAATTATGATGAATCAATACGTCATAATGATACACAATCGACTTTTGATTTATATAATATTTCAGAGATCAAATTTGATGTTTATGATTTTACACCGACATATAATATTTCTCCAATTGTAAATTCTAGTACTAATTCTCCAGAAAGAAAAGGTCAAATGTTCGATGGTGTTACATCTATTGTAACATATACTATTAATGTTCCGAGAATAAATGATATTGTTGTATTTTATGAACCTATTAGTGCTGGAGAAATATATCGAGTATCAAATATTCGAACTCCTATTAATGCTTACCATTCAGACCCGAAAGCGACATGGTATGAGATGGACTTAGAGATCGCGCCGATAAAAGATACAAGTAAATTAAAAATATCAAAACATTATATTTACGATATTGAAAAAGAAACATATCATAGTTATAATGAATATCAATATAAAATGAGTGTAATAGAAGCTTTAAATATTTTAATAAGTAATATAAATAATAGATATAGTTATTTTTATGATTTATATTGTATTGATAAAATAGTCCCACTATGTTCTAATTTTGCAATTTCTTATTTTAAAGAACATTCTACTAGTAATGATCATTTTGTAAGAGTATTTGATGATTTAAAGAAACCTTATGGATTTCTATATAGATTTTCTAATATGAGTCCTATATATAGTTTTGAAAATCCTATTTTAGTTTATAATTTTGATACTGGATTAATTGAAGAATATATATGGGATAGAACTATTGAATCTAATTTAAATAGTTTATTATTAGATACTGAGAATTTATATAACTTATTTGTAGAAAACGATAATTATTTTTAAAATATTGTCTTTAAATACTTTTTTGACTTTTAGACAATAAGTCATAGATTGGAGTTGAAACTATGGTTTATAATAATAGAATTATTGCTGTTATTAAAAATGGCGGCAAGATCTTGAGAGAAGATAAAAACACAGTATATATACCATTTAATTCAGAATATTCAATTATGCTTAAAAACTTAAATGTTGTTGATGCAAAACTGAATATTGAGATTGATGGTATTGATATTCTTAATGGTTCGTCAATATATTTAAAAGCAAATTCAGATACAGAGATACATGGATTTGTAGAAAATAATACCATTAAAAATAAATTTAAATTTATTGAAAAGACAGAAAAAATATCAGACCATCGTGGTGACAAAATTGACGATGGTATTATACGCATAACATATCAGTTTTATCGTGAAAATTATAGTTGGACTTATCCATATTATAAACCGGTATATTATGAAACTTATCCACCTATATATTTTACATCTGGTGCAATATACGGTTGTGTGTCTGATTCCGGTTTAACTGTTAAAGGTTCTGAATTTAACCAAAACACCGATTTAACACAACAACAATGCTATACTTATAGTTCAATTACTTACGATGAAGCTGATGTGATAATTATAAAATTATCTGGTTATAAACCGAATCAAAGTGAATTGGTTTCAACTCCAATCTATGTTAAAACTAAAATAAAATGTACAACATGCGGACATGCATCTAAATCAAATATTAAATACTGTCCTGAATGTGGTACTTATCTATTGAATTGAGATAAATTATGGATCACGAAGAGTTTTTTGACAAATTTGTTTCGAAATACCCCGTATATCAAAATAACAAAACAGTTAAAGTATTATTTAATACATTCAAAAAACATTTTTTAAAAGATCTTTATACAGATATTCCTAATATTTTTAAAAAATTATATGAAGTCGGCGAGATTCCAGAAGAAGTATACGACCAATTTTTAGTAGATATAGGTGTGTCAAAAAACTTAATAGATCAATTAACAAATAATGAAAAACTAATTTTTATTAAAAGTCTCGCCGATTTTCAGAAATTTAAAGGAACAATTGGTTTAGTTCAAAATGTAATTAAAGCGTATGGCGATAATATAGATATATATGAGTTATATGTCGATTATAATAAAAAAAGAGGTGAGTGGGAATGTAAACCTTATTTAATTTACAAACCCGAACACTCTGAAGGTTATCAAAAAACAATTCCTTATCGAGTTGTTTATAATAAAATTCCAAGTTTATTAGTTCACGAAAAAAAATTAGATGAAATTCGTGATAAGAAACTCGGTGTATTTCCAATTAAAACAAACATTCTTTTTATTTCGAGTAACTATAACACGTCAGTTACAGGATATATTCAAAATCTTATAACATCTATTTTTTACAATCAGTTTTATGATGAAGAATTAAATCTATATTTTGAAGAAAAACTATTTACTTGTAAATTATATCAGTTTGTTTTGTTATGGTTGTATTTAATTTTTAAAAAGAATGGTGGATTTGTTGATGATAAATTAGATGGTTTATATATTACTTTTAATAGAAGTTTAATTGAACAGCAAGGTTTAACTTTAGAAGATGTTGATCATATATTAGAAGAATATGATAATATTTTTGTTGATTCTTCTGCTAGATCTTGCGGCCAAAATGAAGTATTAATATCAAAATTTGATACTTTTTATAATAAATATATACTACCATTTAAAATTCAACTAACATCTAGTGATAGTATTTTAAATTTACAAGTAATAGAACAACAATTAAAAAATGAAAATATAGAATTATTAGAATTCATAAATAAAAAAATAAAATCAGAAACAGATATAATAGATTTATTAGGAATACTAGTAAAATCATTATATACACATTCAAAATTAACAGATCAAGAATATTTCTTAAAATATTTTCAATACTTTAAATCATTTTTACCAACAATAGATTTAACACCAACAAAAAACACAGTATATAAAATATTATACTATGTTAAACCATTTCATGCAGAAATATTGGATTTAACAGATTATTCGTTAATACTATCTAATGATTTATTTAATAGTATTACTTTTGATAATTTTTATAGAACTTATTTATACAGCCATTATGCAGACGTACAATATTGTGAAATATTAAATAAAGCAGTAATGATTAGAAGATGGTTGGATAATTTTCCTGTTGTAAGTGTAGGTGAACCATTTGGAAGTATTTCTAATGAAGACGAAAATTTAGATCCAACTGATAATACTCGTCATTTTTATACACTTCCTGATGTTGAAGAAGATATGAAACCATCTGATGATATTGTATTTTTATATAGATTATATGTTCCTTCTTTCGATCCAGTTATATCTGAAGATAATATCGAACCATCTGATGAATTTACAATAATCTCTGTGTTTATACCAAAAGATGAATCTGGTTTAACTCTTTTGGATGAAAGTGGAGAAATTATTTACGATAGAGAAATATTGTAATTTGGAGATTTCATGAAATATTTAAATACTTATGATAATACAACAGTACCCGTACGGTCCGATACCCTTCTGGGCGTAGACAACCCTGGCGATCCGGCGTGGGCAGTAAAACAGTTTACCGTGGAGAACCTGGACAAGGCCCTTGAAACAGTTCAGGCAGTCACCGCATCGACAGCCGCTACGAGTGTGGATCTATCGGTAGCGAGGAACGTTGTGGTGACGCTACAGGCCGATACGGAGATTACGTTCTCCAATGTACCATATCCTGCGAGTGGCCGGATTACGCTGGAGCAGGATGTTGCCGGGGGGTGGGGAGTGACATGGGCCAATGAAATACTGTGGCTCAATTCTACACCCACGATAGGGAGCGCCGCCTTTGGCCGGTATGTGGTGAGATGGTGGACGGATGAGGATGCGCAGGTTTATGCCGAGTATGCCGGAGATGCGTTTGCTGGTCGAACCGTTACGTCATCTGTCGTGAAGATTGCGACTAAAGATGGTGAAGCGATGGTGTTTCTGGATGACGGGACTGATCTCTCATCGTATGCTGGTACGGATTCTGGAGACACGCCATTTAAGCTGACGTTTACAGATAGTGGCGGAAAAACAGCTATGGCCTATGCGGGTGCTGCTGGTGGTGGGGAAACATACGATGTAGAACTTTTCGATAATGCCGGTTTAGAGGATGGCATTGAAAACTGGAGCGCATTTGATGCAACAATTTCTCAAGACGCATCTGTGTTTAGGTCCGGGGCATACTCAGTCAAGGTCGTGGCATCTGCAGATCAAGGGCGAGCATATCGTGTGTTTGCAGATTTGTCCACAGGATCGTTATATAATTGCAGTGGATATGTGAAAAATGTAGCTGGGGGCCAATCGAGAATCACATTTAGCTCTTATATATCATCCCCTCTTTTTGGTGATTATAGTGCAGCATTTCAATTTTCGTATGTTACTTTCAATGCTACTTCTAGTGCGCTGATAGTCAGGGTGGTGAACAAAGATTTAGGTGGCGTTGCGTATGGAGATGATTTCTCATTAAAAAAGTTTACCGATGTGGCAGAGACCGGTTTGCATCTCATATCGTCACCCAACGGCACCACGCGAAACATGGCGAGCGTCGAGACAGGCTTTAATCCGAATGCCATCACCGAAATAGACATCGAAAGGGTGGAATAGTGAAAATAAAGCTCAATCAATACGCCCTTGTGGCTAATGGTGAAATATTCAGGGTGGACGAGAAGCCGAAAAACAGGGTCGAGAATTACGACTACGGGTTTTACAAGTGGATGCCGATTCGGGACGTGCCTCCTTTTACTGATCGATATCATGAGGCTGTCCGCCTGCCGATGGATCAGTGGGTCATACACGAGGATCATGTCGAGGCCACCTACAGCATCGAGCCCTTGGCCGAGGAGAAAAAAAACGAATGGAGAAAGAAACTTTCGTGTGGACCTCGCCAATTCAGGTTGATTCTGCGGGAGATGAAACTTAATAAGCAGGTAAAAGATTTTGTTCGTACTTTAGACGAGGATGCTCAAGAGGATTGGGCTGTGGCTTCCGAGATTCAGCGCATGGATCCACTGATAGTGGGTGCAGCAAAGGCCTTTGGGCTGACTGACGAGCAGATGGATGATTTGATATTAAATGCTAAGAGAAAATAATAAGTAATTTATTAATTATTTAAAGGACGTCAACTACCACTTACTTAAAGTAAGTGGCATGTAATTCTCGCTAAAGCGAGTGT
>CALEZX010000070.1 GCA_937928185.1 uncultured Caryophanales bacterium | reverse complement strand
AATGGACTTGTAACACTCGCTTTAGCGAGAATTACAAGCCACTTACTTTAAGTAAGTGGTAGTTGACTTTTGTACCAATCTTCTTGACGCTGCAATGAACGTTTTTCTAAATCGTCAAATAATTTTTCAAACATAATATATTACCTTTAAGTGTAATCATCAAAAGAATTATTGACTAATCTTTCTTTATACCACTCAGGAAAACCAGATGTTGATTTTCTCGCTATATGTCCTTTAAATTCGTTCCACAAAAAATTTTTAATACTTTCTTCCTCTTCTTCGAAAATATCTTTTTGAATTTCTTTTATTAATAAACCAATATCTTTTGGTTCATTTTTTAATTTTCCGTCATCGCGAAGATGTTGGATAGCTTTTTCCCATCTAGCTTCTGTTCTGAAACTTTCAAAAAAACTATCTATTTTTGATTTTGATTTTTCTTCTTTATTCCACCGAGTTTCGTTTTTTTCTTTGAACTTTTCAGAAACAAATTTACCAGCCATCAATGGAATTGGTTGACCGCCTAATAGAAAAGGATTGTCATAATTTTTAACAACAACACCTTCAATAGTTGGACCTCCAAGAAAACTTTCAATATTTAATAAATCTAGAAGTTCATCAATAGAATTAATATTTCCTTTGAACAGGATCGGAACACAATCAATATTTAATGTTTCTGCATAATCTTGTATATTTCGATCAAATTTTTGTGTAATATCTAAAACACTAAATAATGTTAAATGATTTGTTGGTATTCGATTATATTTTAAAGTATTGTGTTTTGGTTTTTTTAAATATTCGCAATAAAATATTTTATTAGATGGTATTTTATCTCTAATACTTAAAACATATTCAACACCTTCTTTAAAAAGCGGTTCTGGATTTTCAATGAATAATTGTTTTCCTTTACTTCTCATTAAAAGTTCATCATCGATTAATGCAAAAGAAAACTGAGAACCGTCGACTTTTTCAGTAATTTCAACAGGATTGTTAAATATATCTCTGATATAATCAGTACCGATACTGAATATTTTTGGAAATGAACTAAACATTTTGTAGCAAATCCTTTGGTAATTTAGCTATTGGAAAACCTGCTGCTTGTACATGTCCTCCACCACCATATTTTTTACAAATATCAGAAACATCAATACCTGGTTTATCAGTGTACATACTTACTTTATATTTATCACCCATATAACAATAAACAATCATTGCATCATATAATTCATTATCCCAAACAGAATCAAATATACTTGAATTAAAAATATTTGAATTAATACATTGGCATTTTAAACCTTCAAAAAATACAGAATAACTATATGAATCCATGATTTTTTTATTTACTGCTTGTTGATACTTTAATATCATTTTACCATTTTGAACAATTTTATTAATAAAAATCGAATCAAAAAATAAACCTGTCCAAAAAATTTGATTTTTTGGTGATGTATCTTCAAAAATTCTCATACCATATTGAAATTCTAGAGAACCTGGATGTTCTTTATATTTCCAAATATCATATCTTCCAAGCATCTCTACTGCAATTGGAATTTCTTCAAAAGGAAATAAATAATCCCAAGTTAATTCACATGCAGCTTTTTCAATATTCAAAAGACCATTGGTTTCAAAATTATTGATTCTAGCATTATCTATAGCTGTTTTATGATGATCAATCCATATTAATTCACAAAGATTATTTAATTTTATCATTTCTCTAAATGGTTGAATACTAAAATCAACCATAAATACAGTTTCATTTTGATCATCAATTAATTCAAATGGAAATTTATCAGTATAATCAATTCCGTACATTTCGCAATTGGGATATCTATATTTTACAATTGCACCACTACATTGACCGTCAAAATCTGCATTATGATAAAAACATTTCATGGAATCTCCGTAATCTGGATACCACCTACTTTAGTAGGTGGAGGAAGATTATAACTATAACTTTCGATTATAATCTTCCTCTAGTTAACGACAAATTTCTCCTATGATGTAGAGAACTTTTTCGTCTCCCCCGACTTGGCTTGTGATAGTACTGATTTTCGTTACCTACTAATCAGCAATGAGGATTGGTATTTGTAATACCGTTTACCTCCAGAGCAATGAGCTGGGAGTGGCACTCATCGGTGAATCACAAGTCAATCGTCTGTTCAACCCCATTAAACAATGGACATGTAACACTCGTTTTAGCGAGAATTACATGCCACTTACTTTAAGTAAGTGGTAGTTGACTTTGACATACTCCTAATTTTAATTGATAAATTTTGTAATTCTATTCGATCTTCAAATGTTATTACACCTTTTATCAAACATTTTTCAAGAAAATCTTTTTCTATATCTGTTATTCCTGGAATATCTCTAGCAACATATAAAGCATTTCCGTAATAAGAAATACCTTGTGCTGTATCAAATAGTTCCTGTGCTATCTTTTTTTTGTTGTAAGTCATTGAATTTTCTTTCGTTTATTTTGTAATCCACATTCTTATGAAAATTTCTTGGAATTTTCGATGCGACATAAATACTAAATAAACCAATCAATGCCATATAAATAAAATATAATGTAACTTTAAAAACTGAACTTTGAGGTTCTGGAAAATTATTAGCAGCATTTATAATCATATCTGGAACAAATTTAACCAATAAAATCATTATTCCAACCCAACATATTGTTAATGCAAGTGTTAGAAAAAATGATCGATTATCGTCTTTTCTTTCAGAAAGATCAACTGTTAGCAATGGTTCATAATCTTTTTTAAAGCAATTACAATCTAAAACCCAACATAAAACATCTAGTTTTTCGTTATTATTATTAAATTTAAAACGAACCGGATATAATTCTTTATTACAATTTGGACAAATTGGATTTTTCATGGAATCTCCGTAATCTGGATACCACCTACTTTATTAAGTGGAGGAAGATTATAACTATAACTTTCGATTATAATCTTCCTCTAGTTAACGATAAATTTCTCCTATGATGTGGAGAACTTTTTCGTCTCCCCCGACTTGGCTTGTGATAGTACTGATTTTCGTTACCTACTAATCAGCAATGAGGATTGGTATTTGTAATACCGTTTACCTCCAGAGCAATGAGCTGGGAGTGGCACTCATCGGTGAATCACAAGTCAATCGTCTGTTCAACCCCATTAAACAATGGACATGTAACACTCGTTTTAGCGAGAATTACATGTCACTTACTTAAAGTAAGTGGTAGTTGACCTCTATCCTTTTGGCGATAAGACCTTTGATTAGATTTTGTCGCTATTAAAATTTTTCAAGAAATAGTTTTTCATAAATCGTTAAGTTATCATTATTATCAATATAAGTATCAAGTAATTCAATTCTATTTATAGTTTTATCATTTTGTTGATATAATAAATCTAATAATGGACTTGTTTTATTTGCTAAAGTTTTATCACCAAGTTTACATATAATATTTTCTTGTTTATAGTATCTCCACAATCTGTTATTATTAATATCAACTAAAAACATATTTGCTAATAACGATTCAGCAAAACTACTATATGGTTCACCAACAGTTAAAATCTGTTTCATTAACATTTGATAATATTTATCAGGATGACTTATATTAAATTTAGAAACTTTTAATATATCTTTAACATTTTTTAGTGCTTGAATAGGATCGTTATTTATTGCATCGTTTAATGTATTATAAAAATAGACTTTATTTTGAACATTCAATTGCCAATTTGGAAATTGATTAAATAAATCATTTATTTCATCAGGAACATCAACATCAAATTCTAGTATTATATAATGTTCTTCATATGATATATTATTTAAATGATTTTGTACAAATAATTTTAAATCTTTATTCAAACTTAATTGTGCGCTTCCTGATTCATGAAAGCTTCTCATAGTTAATTGAGTAAATCGTTCTGCTAAAATCTGACCTGCAAGAATTCCAATATATTTAGTTTTGAAATTCTTTTCACCCCAACACTTTTTACAAATTTTTCTATCTTTTGTTTCGCAATGTATAGGTGATCTCAAATATATTGTATCACCTACTTTAATATTTTTTATATTATCTTCAGTTAATAAAAACAAATCTTCATTTTTCTCAATTTTACACCACTTATTTATTAATGTCTTTTTGTGTTTTTCACTTATTATTTCAGTTTCTAAAAGACTTTTAGTTCCACAATCTTCTTCTGCAATTTCAATTACACTTAATCCCATTGCCATAGATCGTTCAAGATAACCAGAATCTGGCGTTGCTTTATCTTTATCAGCAATACCTTTTCTTGTTCCACTAGAACCAGCAAAAAATTCTTTTTCAGTTAAACCTTTTAACAGATTGGTATTGATTGCAAAAGGTTTGACCATATTGTTTGCATCTGCATTAAAACCAATATTTATACAAGATCTGCTTAATTGTTTTTCACTAAAACGACTACCTGATTTAAATAAATTTAATAGTGTATTATCTTGTTTTACTAAATTATTTAAACATCTAGCAACTAGTGCATCATTAACAAGATATCCAACAGCAATATTATTTGGTATTTTATTAATTAACGCATCAGTTTTTTCGTCAATGAAATTTAACATTTCATCAAGACTAATTGTTGGTGGATAATAATCACATATTGAAACATAAAAGAATAAATTCTTTTCAAGATTATTTAGATTTTTATAGTAAATTTCTCCATCTTGAAAATAATTATAAACACATTCACTTATATAACTATTATTTTTTTTATTTATGACTTCATTTATAATTATTTTATCAAAACCACACCATTTATTTATCAAACATATTCCATATGAGTAATAATTACTCATAAATTCAATACATATATCTGGTGTGTTATATAATTCAATATTTTCAGGAAGATCTTTTAATTCATTTATTTTAATGATATGATCAGTATTTATATTATTAACATCTTTACTTAATAAATATACTGAATAAAGAGCTTCATGTCTAATTAACGATAAATATGAATTAGAATGATCATAGTAAACATCATTTTTTAAATATGCTTTATCAACTGCTTCTTCTAGTGCTTTATTATCATGTATTGTATATAAAGCACATGTATCACCGTCAAAATCACCATTCAACGGTTCAAGAATTAAAGGATTTAATGCAATTGTAAAGTTTTCATTATCTTCAATAGGAACTACATCTACAAAAGGAACACCATGCCTCCAAAGAGTTGGTTGTCTATTGATAAATAATCGTCGACGTAATTCTTTATTTAACATTATTACAACCTATTCAAGAACAATTATTGAATCATTTTGGTTATTTGCTTCGTAACATGCGCGAATTATTGATTTAACTTTGTTACCTAATTTTGATTGTGTTCCTCTTGTTTTCGACTCTGTCTCAAAAATAATATCTAAAAAATGTTCTAAATCTTTAGCAACATTCAAACAGATATCAGAACTTAATGTTTGAATATTTTCAGGAAAATTTAAAAATTTAAATAAACCTGGAAATTTATTTTCATCACATCTGATATCTAAATAAAAACAATCTTGATATAATTTATCAAGATTATGTGGAGGATAACTACCTCCAATTGATTCGCAAATTAATTTTTTTATTTCGACAAATTCTTTATCTTTACCGTCAAAAGCGTTATATGAAAGTTTCATTTAAAAGCTCTTAAATGCATCACTAACTAATTCACAATAACTTTGTGGAACAAATGTCCAACCTTTATTGAAAATCATAAAACCATCGGTTGTTTCCGCTGCTAAACACTCAGCGCCTGATTTAATTTTTAAACCTTCAATTTGTTTAATAATTTTAACTTTTACTGCCTTTTTAAACAATTCAATCTCCTTTAGATCTTGCGGCCAAATAATATTATTTACAAAACCATTTTAAAAATTTATTAAATAATTCTTTATTATCACTATAATCTTTATTAATTATATTAGTATAACACCAAACAGTATTTAATTTTTCAATATAAACAAGATAATGTATAAAATACAACATCCATAATTTATATAATATTTTTTTACTAACACCAATTTGATAAACTTCAAGACTAGGATCACAACAAATAACAGATCTAGCACTAAACTCAATAGTTTTGCCTAGCAAATTATGTCTGATAAATCCTTCTTTTCCAGATATAGTTGCCATTAAATTTTCATAAATTAAATTAATGTAATATTGATATCTAGATGTTATTTGATCATATTCCATTATTGCATGTTCAACGATTTCTTCATCTTTATTTTCAAAATCACCATCAAAATAAATATTCATCCTACTAAACCAATCATCTTCATCAAGAATAAGATTTTCTTTTAATACTTCATTTACTTTATTTAAATTTAAAATCGATATATACAATTTATTAATATCTGATAATTGTATTTTTTTTGAAGATGCACTACCATCATATGATATAGGTCTCATACCTGGAGGTATTACTTTTATATAAGACATTATATATTGTTTTGTAAATAAATTCATAACTTTTTGAAATTTAAAAACCTCAGCAATATATTTCAATCCAAGTAATAATGAATAAATACCTGTTATTCTTAAAGGTAAATAAATATAAGAATTATTATCTCTATTTTCAAAAATTCTTATACTTTCATCATCTTTATGAACACCTAAATATTTTGATGTAGTGATATTAATATCAGTTCTTATTGGATTTAAAAGGGTATTTTTATAATCTTTTAAATTTAAAACAATTTTACGAAGTTCTTTTAATTTTGTTGGTTTATAACATAAAAATGGAAGCTGAATATATCCAAATGTTTCAAATCTTAAAATACTATCACAACAAAGAACATTACATTTAGGACATCTTTTTCCAGATTCAAGAACTTCGCTATTAAGTTTACCACACTTACATCTATAGTTTTTTAAGGGTCCAAATATTCTTTCAGAGAATAATCCATCTTCATGAAAAGTACTACTATTTTTATTCATAAAGATTTCTGGACTTAAAACTATTTGATCAGTCTTCAAAATCAGACTCCAAAATGTCTAAAATTAAATTATTCATTTCCCGATCTTTTTTTACTTGCTTTCCAATTTTACTTGCATCTAAATTTGCTTGTACATTTGCTAATTTTACATCATTGTTACACTTTGCTTGATGTTCTTCTGTGAATGGAACTTTAGCTTTTGCGGCCACAATACCCAACAAATATTTATCTTTTTTAATTTTATTTTCAATACTATTAGATAGTCTAAATTTCATTCTTACAACATCACATTCAAGTTTTTTACTATAAGTTTTAAAACTTGTAAACTTTCCAAATTCTCTAATATTACAACTACCATCTTTTAATGTTTTTTCAATAATGCATTTAAATAGATTCTCAATGATATTTTTAATATCAGTATTTGGGTATTTCTTTTCTAATTCCTTTTCAATTTCTTCACTGACTTTAATCATCTTCACCTCTATTCCTTCTGAACATTATCCAAAAGAATTCAACATATTGTTCTTTAACACTTTCAGGAATTATTTGTAATGATTCATAACCACTAACAAAAACAAAATTCCCTTTTTTAATTTCTTTCAAATATTTACCAAAAACACCACCATCACTATCGTCATTATCTGTCATTATCTGAAGCATGAATTCTCCTATTTTTTTTAATACAATGAACATAGTTTTTGACCGTGTTTTAAATGAATATTATGTATAATAGGTATAGCACAACAAAATCCTTCTTTAACAAATTTAATATCTATTTTATCTGCCATATCACTAAATATTTTTAAAGTATTAAATTCATCACTATCAATTTTTTTATTATCTATTGGTATATAATAAATTCTTCCTTTAATTAATCTAATATCACCATTATAAGCATTAACTGTACCTTGTTGATTTGTAGCTGATATAATATAATAAATTTCTACAACTTGTTCTTTTAAATCAACATGTACAGTACCTCCAATATTCTTATTTAATAACATTATTAAAAGACCTTTCTATCTTAATTTTATTAGCAAAAATATAACTACCAAATTTAATAAGATGTTTACAACCAGTTAAATGTAAAAACTTGTTTTTGTCTTTACTAATCGTTTTTAAATATCTATTCGGATATATTAAACTTTTATCTCTTCCAACGGTATATGCAAATTCATATTTAAAAGATTCACAAGTACAATCAATCATAATTTCTGAACTACTTTGAATTCTTCCATTAATAATTATTGATACTTGATATTTTCGATTAGCAATACAATTACAAATTAATTGATTCTCTTTTTTTTCAATATTTAAATTACTCAACATAACTGTATTTACAGCTTCTTGACGATTTTTATAATATGCTGGTAAGTATAGAAGTTGTTGTAAAATCAAGTTTTCCTCCAAACAAAAAAAAGTAAAAATTAATATACAGTAATATTATTTCTATGTCAACATAGAAGTTTATTCGACATATATTAAAAATAATCCCCGCACTCAATTGAACGAGTGCGGGGACTCGACTTCTTTCAAATTTTTTCTGTTTAATAACCTAAAACAATTTCCATATTCTATCTCCTTTCTTTTAGAGTAATTAAAAAATCACTTTATTATATTATATATTTCTATATAAAAAAATTAAATATTAAATAGTTGTGAGAGGTAGATATTTCTATCTACCTCTCAACCCGGATTCACCATGATCACCCTATGTGATCACAGTATATTATTAATTTATATACCAAAAAATCGAATCTACAATTTTTATTTATATAATAACCTCCAAACATCGATTAATTCTGAAAATCTTATTTCGTCTATATAGTAAATAGCACCACTATCTCTTTTAATAGCTTCTAAACATAAATCATATGTTTGTTCTTTTGTTATAAATTTTAATGTGCTAATATTGTTTTTAACAGCTATTGAACAAAGTTCTTTTGTTTTATTTTTAACGTATTTGATGGCAAATATATTTTGTTTTATGGCTTCTAAACATATTTTTTTAGTTTGTCTTTTTACATATTTTAATGCATAGCCGTCATTTCTAACAGCTATTAAACACATTTCTGGTGTTTGTTTTTTGACAAATTGTAATGCCAATCCATTTTGTTTTACAGCTTCTGTGTATAATTTTTCTGTTATAAATTCTTTTTTTACATAATTTAAAGATAGACCATTTTTTCTAACTGCTGTTAAACATAATTCTTCAGTTTGTTCTTTAACATATTTTAGTGAATCACTATTTTTTTTAACTGCTTCTATACACATTTTGTATGTTTGATCTTTAACGAATTCTAAAGAAGCTCCCCAATTTTTAATGGCCATCAAACATATTTCAGGAGTTTGTTCTTTAACAAATCGTAACACCCAACCATTTCGTTTGACTGCTTCTAAACAAATCTCTTCTGTTTGTTTTTTGATATATTTTAAATAATAACCATTCTCTTTAACTGCTGCTAAACAATCATTATAATTGTCCCAATCATAATCTTTATTCATATATTAATCTCCACATCTCATGAATTTCTGGAAATCGTTGTTTATCTATGAATTGTATAGCATCTTTATTTTGTTCAACTGCTTCTTTAATTATTTTAGGTGTTTGTTTTTTTACATATTGCAATGATAGTCCATCTTCTTTTACTGCTGCCAGACATATTTGATATGTTTGATTTTTAACATGTTTTAAATATCCACCAGCTCTTTTAACTGCTGCCATACATATTTTTGATGTTTGTTCTTTAACATTAAGGAAAAGCACAACATCTGATTTAACTGCTTTTAAACACATTTTTTCGTCTTGAAATTTTGTATAACAAAAAGCATCAGCATCATATTTCACAGCTATTGAACACATTTCGTAATCTTGTTCTTTAACATATTGTAAAGAATTGGAATTCATTTTAATAGCTAACAAACACATTTCTTTTGTTTGTTTTTTAACATATCGTAAATTTTTGCTGCATTTTTTAATAGCAATCAAACACATTTCAGGAGTTTGTTCTTTAACATATTCTAATGCTTCTCCATCTTTTTTTACAGCTGCTAAACAGATTTCAGGTGTTTGATTTTTAACATATTCTAATACAACACCATATTCTCGAACTGCTGCTAAACAAATTTTATCAGTTTGTTCTTTAACAAATTTCAATGCACGGCCATAATGTTTAACTGCTTCTAAACACAACTCTTCAGTTTGTTCTTTAACATAATATAAAGAACACCCATTTTCTTTAACTGCTGCTAAACAAATCTCTGGTGTTTGTTCTTTAACATAATATAAAGATGCCCCATTTTGTTTTACAGCTGCTAAACAAATCTCTGGTGTTTGTTCTTTAACAAATTTTAAAGTCCAACCGTCTTGTTTAACTGCTAATAAACATATTTCGAGTGTTTGTTCTTTAACATATTGTAAAGCCCAACCATTTTCCTTAACGGCAGCTAAACATATCTTAGATGTTTGTTCTTTTACGTAAACTAAAGAATAACCCTCTTGTTGAACCGCCTCTAAACATATTTCTTCTGTTTGATCACAAATACGTTGTAAATACGAACCATCTTTTTTGACAGCTCGTAAACAATCATTATAATCGTCCCAATCGTATTCTTCATTCATACATTAATCTCCATATTTCATGTATCTCCGGAAATCGTTTTTTGTCTACATGTTCAATAGCATCTTTGTTTTGTTTTATGGCTTCTAAACACAGTTTATATGTCTTTTTATTAACATATTTTAATGCCCAACCATTTCGTCTAATTGCTTCTAAACAGATATCATATGTTTGTTCTTTAACAAATTTTAAAACATATGCACTTTCTTTAATCGCTTCCATACAAATTTTTGGTGTTTGTTCTTCAATACACTCCAACACCCAACCATTTTGTTTTATAGCAAATAGACATAACTCAGGTGTTTGTTCTTTAACATATTTTAAAGCCCAACAATTTTCTTTAATTGCTTCTAAACAAATTTCTTCTGTTTGTTCTTTTACATATTGTATAGCCCAGCCATTTTGTTTAACTGCCTCTAAACATATATTATATGTTTGTTCTTTAACAAATTTTAAAGACCAGCCGTCATTTCTAACAGCTATTAAACACATTTCTGGTGTTTGTTTTTTGACAATTTGTAATGCCAATCCATTTTGTTTTACAGCTTCTTTACATAATTCAAGTGTTTGTTCTTTAACAAATTTTAAATAATAACCGTTTTCTTTAACTGCTTCTAGATACTCATCAGGATTACTCCAATTATATTTATTCATACATCAATCTCCATATTTCATGTATCTCCGGAAATCGTTTTTTGTCTACATGTTCAATAGCATCTTTGTTTTGTTTTATGGCTTCTAAACACAGTTTATATGTCTTTTTATTAACATATTTTAATGCCCAACCATCTCGTTTAACTGCTTCTAAACAGATATTATATGTTTGTTCTTTAACATAATATAAAGAACACCCATTTTCTTTAACTGCTGCTAAACAAATCTCTGGTGTTTGTTCTTTAACATAATATAAAGATGCCCCATTTTGTTTTACAGCTGCTAAACAAATCTCTGGTGTTTGTTCTTTAACAAATTTTAAAGTCCAACCGTCTTGTTTAACTGCTAATAAACATATTTCGAGTGTTTGTTCTTTAATACAGTGTAAAGACCAATTATTTTGTCTAACGGCTTCTAAACACAGTTCTTTTGTTTGGTCTTTAATATATTCTAATGATCGGCCATCACATTTAACAGATGCTAAACAAACTTCGTATGTTTGTTCTTTAACAAATTTTAAAGCCCAACCAGATTGTTTTACAGCTGCTAAACAGATTTCTTCTGTTTGTTCTTTAACAAATTGCAACAAATAACCGTTTTGTTTTACAGCTTCTAAACATAATTCTGGTGTTTGTTTTTTAACAAACTGTAAATATGATCCGTTTTCTTTAACAGCTCTTATACATTCAACAGGATCATTAAAATCATAATCTTTATTCATACATCAATCTCCATATTTCATAGATTTCTGGAAATTGTTGTTTATCTATGAGTTGTATAGTCCAACCATCTTGTTTAATAGCTTCTAAACAGATATTATATGTTTGTTCTTTAACAAATTTTAAAGTCCAACTTGTTTGTTTTATGGCTTCTAAACAAATTTCTTCTGTTTGTTCATTAACATATTCTATAGCCCAACCAGTTTGTTTTACTGCTTCTAAACATATATTATATGTTTGTTCTTTTACATAATATAGTATACGACCATTTTGTCTAACAGCTATCAAACACATCAATTCTGTTTGTTTTCTAACATACTGTAGAGCCCAGCCATTTTGTTTTACTGCCTCTAAACAAATCTCTTCTGTTTGATCATTAACAAGTCGTAATAAGAAACCGTTCTCTTTAACTGCTTCCATACAATCATTATAATTATCCCAATCGTATTCTTTACTCATACATCAGTCTCCATATTTCATGTATCTCCGGAAACTGTTTTTTACTAACATAATTGATAGCGTCTTTGTCTTCTTTAATGGCTTCTAAACACATATTAGATGTTTTTTCTATGACATATGTTAAAGCCAAAACATTCTGTTTAACTGCAATCAAACATAATTCTGGTGTTTGTTCTTTAACATATTTTAACGCCCAACCATCTTGTTTAACAGCTGCCAAACATAACTCAAGTGTTTGTTCTTTAACATATCGCAAATCCAATCCATTTTTTCTAACTGCTTCCAAACATATTTCTTCTGTTTGTTCTTTAACAAATTTTAACGCCCAACCAGTTTTTTTAACTGCTTCCATACATATTTCTGGTGTTTGTTTTCTAACATACTCTAAAACACAACCCTCTTGTTGAACCGCCTCTAAACATATTTCTTCTGTTTGATCACAAATACGTTGTAAATACGAACCATCTTTTTTGACAGCTCGTAAACAATCATTATAATCGTCCCAATCGTATTCTTCATTCATACATTAATCTCCATATTTCATGTATCTCCGGAAATCGTTGTTTATCTATGAATTGTATAGCATCTTTATTTTGTTCAACTGCTTCTTTAATTATTTTAGGTGTTTGTTTTTTTACATATTGCAATGATAGTCCATCTTCTTTTACTGCTGCCAGACATATTTGATATGTTTGATTTTTAACATGTTTTAAATATCCACCAGCTCTTTTAACTGCTGCCATACATATTTTTGATGTTTGTTCTTTAACATTAAGGAAAAGCACAACATCTGATTTAACTGCTTTTAAACACATTTTTTCGTCTTGAAATTTTGTATAACAAAAAGCATCAGCATCATATTTCACAGCTATTGAACACATTTCGTAATCTTGTTCTTTAACATATTGTAAAGAATTGGAATTCATTTTAATAGCTAACAAACACATTTCTTTTGTTTGTTTTTTAACATATCGTAAATTTTTGCTGCATTTTTTAATAGCAATCAAACACATTTCAGGAGTTTGTTCTTTAACATATTCTAATGCTTCTCCATCTTTTTTTACAGCTGCTAAACAGATTTCAGGTGTTTGATTTTTAACATATTCTAATACAACACCATATTCTCGAACTGCTGCTAAACAAATTTTATCAGTTTGTTCTTTAACAAATTTCAATGCACGGCCATAATGTTTAACTGCTTCTAAACACAACTCTTCAGTTTGTTCTTTAACAAATTCTAATGACATGCCATTTCGTCTAATTGCTGTTAAACATATTTCCGGTGTTTGTTCTTTAACAAATCGTAAAGAAATTCCACATTGTTTAACTGCTTCTAAACAAATCTCTTCTGTTTGTTCTTTAACAAATTCTAAAGCTACTCCCCATTTTTTAACTGCATTTAAACATATATAATTTGTTTGTTTTTCTACAAATTGTAATGCTATTCCACTTTCTCTAACTGCTGCTAAACATATTCTTGGTGTTTGTTTTTCAACAAATTTTAAAGCCATTCCCCATTTTTTAACTGCTGCTAAACAAATTTCTTCAGTTTGGTCTTTAACATATTGTAAAGTCCAACCAGTTTCTTTAACAGCAGCTATACATAATTCTGGTGTTTGTTTTTTAATACATTTTAAATATTTGCCGTTTTCTTTTACTGCTTCCATACAATCATTATAATTGTCCCAATCATAATCTTTATTCATATATTAATCTCCACATATCATAAATTTCAGGAAATTCGTCTTTATCTACAAGTCTTATTACATCTTTATTTTGTTTAATAGCTTCTAAACAAATATTATATGTTTGTTCTTTAACACGTTTTAAAGAATTACCATTTTGTTGAACCGCTTTTATACATATTTCTTCTGTTTGTTTTCTTACAAATTTTACAATCATACCATTTTGTTTAACAACAAGTAAACATAACTCTGGTGTTTGATCTTTTACATATTGTATAGCCCAGCCATTTTGTTTAACTGCCTCTAAACATATATTATATGTTTGTTCTTTTACATAATATAGTATACGACCATTTTGTCTAACAGCTATCAAACACATCAATTCTGTTTGTTTTCTAACATACTGTAGAGCCCAACCACATTGTTTAATAGCTTCCAAACAAATCTCTTCTGTTTGTTCTTTTACAAACTGTAATAAATAACCGTTTTCTTTTACTGCCATCATACAACTATCAAAATTATCCCAATCGTATGATTCACTCATACATTAGTCTCCATATTTCATGTATCTCTGGAAATTGTTGTTTATCTACAAAGTTAATAGCATCTTTGTTTTCTTTAATTGCTTCTAAACAAATATTATATGTTTGTTTATTAACATATTCTAATACCCATCCATTTTGTTTAACAGCTGTCAAACATATCTCTTCAGTTTGTTTTTTAACGTATTCTAAAGCCCAACCATCTTTATTGACAGCTATCGAACATAACTCTTCAGTTTGTTTTTTGACGTATTCTAATGTACAACTTTCTTTATCAACAGCTATCAAACACAATTCTGGTGTTTGTTCTTTAACATATTGTAGAGCAGCTGGATCTTGTTTAATAGCAGTTAAACATATGTCATATGTTTGTTCTTTTACATACTTTAAAAACAAACCATTTTGTTTAACAGCTAACATACACATTTCGGGTGTTTGTTCTTTAACATATGTTAATGTCCAACCATTTTTATTAATAGCTGCTAAACAAATTTCTGGTGTTTGTTCTTTAACATATTTTAATAAATAACCATCTTTTTTAACCGCTTTTATACAATTATCATGATCATTCAAATTATATCCTTCGTGACTATTCATGAAATATTCTACATATTTATTCATACATTAATCTCCATATTTCATGTATCTCTGGAAATTGTTGTTTATCTACAAAACCCAATACGTCTTGACAATTTTTAATCGCTTCTAAACAGATGTCATATGTCTTTTCTTTAACAAATTTTAAAACATATGCACTTTCTTTAATCGCTTCCATACAAATTTTTGGTGTTTGTTCTTCAATACACTCCAACACCCAACCATTTTGTTTTATAGCAAATAGACATAACTCAGGTGTTTGTTCTTTAACATATTTTAAAGCCCAACAATTTTCTTTAATTGCTTCTAAACAAATTTCTTCTGTTTGTTCTTCAACATATTTTAACAAAATACCACTTTTTTTAACAGCTATTAAACACATTTCTTTAGTTGGTTCTTTAACATATTGTAATGCATTTCCATCTTCTCTTTTAATAGCTTCCATACATATTTCTTCAGTTTGTTCTTCAACATATTTTAATGTTAAACTATTTTGTTTAACAGCTTCCATACATATTTCTTCAGTTTGTTCTTCAATAAATTGTAGCAGTCTACCATCTTGTTTAACTGCTTCCAAACATATTTCGTATGTTTGTTTGTCGACATATTCTAAAGCCCAACCATCTTGTTTAACTGCTTCTAAACAAATCTCTTCTGTTTGTTCTTCAACATATTGTAAATTCGAACCGTTTTGTTTTACTGCTTTTAAACAATCAATTGGATCGTTCCAGTTATATTTATTCATACATTAATCTCCAAATTTCGTGAATTTCTGGAAATCGTTCTTTGTCTACATGTTTTATAGCATCTTTGTTTTCTTTAATTGCTTCTAAACAAATATTATATGTTTGTTTATTAACATATTCTAATACCCATCCATTTTGTTTAACAGCTGTCAAACATATCTCTTCAGTTTGTTTTTTAACGTATTCTAAAGCCCAACCATCTTTATTGACAGCTATCGAACATAACTCTGGTGTTTGATCTTTTACATATTGTATAGCCCAGCCATTTTGTTTAACTGCCTCTAAACATATATTATATGTTTGTTCTTTTACATAATATAGTATACGACCATTTTGTCTAACAGCTATCAAACACATCAATTCTGTTTGTTCTTTTACATAATATAATAACCAAGGATTATCTTTAACAGCTCGTAAACAATCTTCAGGATCATCCCAATCGTATTTATCCATTAGATCTCCAATGCTAAAAAAATACTAAAAATCAAAGGGAGCCGAAGCTCCCTCTTTAACTACCCATATAAGATTTTCCATATTTCATGAATCTCTGGAAATTTCTTTTTTTTAATATATTTTATAGCTTTTCTATTTTGTTTTATAGCTTCTAAGCAAATATTATATGTTTTTTTATTAACATATCTTATGGCTTGACCGTTTTGTTTTACTGCTTCAATACACATAATTTCAGTTTGTTTTTTGATATATTCTAATAACCAACCGTTTTGTTTTACTGATTCAGTACACATTTCAGGTGTTTGTTTTTTAACACGTCTAGCTTCTAACTTTTCTTTCAATCCGTCGTAAGGTATTGTTGTTCCGTTAGATTTAACTGCGGTAAATAGAACAGCCAAATAAGATTCTTTTGCATTCATGAGACCTCCAATATTAATCAATCATATAAGATTTTCCATATTTCATGTATCTCTTGGAAATTTTTTGGAACATACTGAATTGCGTCTTTGTCTTTTTTAATTGCTTCTAAACACAATTCGTATGTCTTTTCTTTAACATGATATAATATAGTACCAATCTGTTTAATCGCCTCCATACACATTTCTGGTGTTTGTTGTTTTACAAATTGTAAAACATAACCACACTGTTTAATTGCTTCCATACATATTTTTGGTGTTTGTTTTTCAATATGTTGTATTGCATAACCGTTTTGTTTAACGGCTTCTATACATAACCCTTCAGTTTGATTTTCAACAAACATTATCATAAATCCATCACGTTTAACGGCTTCCAAACATTCTTTAGGATTGATCCAGTCGATTTCGTTATTAAACATAAATCCTCCTTAAACTAAAAAAATATTGGGTTAATTTTGTTATGTAATAATTTCTATATAAGTCTATTAAATATATAAACTTGGGATAATAAAAAACTGGTGTTTTATTCCCAGAAATCTTTAACTTTATGTAATATTATTATACATTTTGTATTAAAAATTACTTTTTTTAGAAGTTATTTTAGATCCAAAAATAAAAATTGTACCCCAGGTTTATTCCCCAAAGATTCTTAGCCTTACTTAGAATCATTATTCTAGTTCAGACTTACTCTAGAACTTTTACCTTTATACGGCATCTTTATACGGCATCTTTTCGTCGTTCTAGAACTTCCAATTTATGCACTTCTAGAACTTTTACCTTTATATGGCATCTTTTCGTCGTTCTAGAACTTCCAATTTATGACACTTCTTTCAGCCGTTCTAGAACTTTTACCTTTATAATACTTCTTTCAGTCGTTCTAGAACTTCCATCTTTTCGTCGTTCTGAAATCTGCATCTTTATAATACTTCTTTCAGTCGTTCTAGAACTTCCATCTTTTCGTCGTTCTGAA
>CALEZX010000069.1 GCA_937928185.1 uncultured Caryophanales bacterium | reverse complement strand
TTTGTCCTTCATCTCGTGTCACATGACCATAGTGAAGACAAAGTAGATCTTTAGAGATATTAAATTCTGGTTTTGACATTAAACACCTACTATTTAAAAGGACAACTATCAGAATATAAACAAAAGAAACATGCTTTTGTATCTACAAATTCATCATCTTTTTTGACATTTAGATTATTTGCAAGATAATAATTAACTCGTTCAATCTTATTCTTTATATATGTTAAGTGAGGAGAAACATCACATTCATCCAAATTTATTAGTAAATTACACATAAAATAAAATGTATTATGTTTACTATTTAATACTTTTTTAACATGTTGTACCGATTGAATTGCTTCATCTAAACTTTCTATATCAGAAGCCATAATATCATGTGCAACATATATGAATTGAATATATTTTATATTATAATTATTTAAAATTGGTTTTTGTGTTCTTGTATTTTCATTATGATTTTTTGATTGTTCTAAATAATTTTCTAAAATATATTTATAAACAAGTGTTTGATAAACATCATTTGTTCTTGGTGATTTTGTTTTAATTATTTTTCTATAATCATTATAAGGTAATGATTTAATTTCTACTATAACATCATTATTAATTAAACAGTCAATTCTACCACTAAAATTAATTTCTGGTACTTTTATTGATATTTCTTTTTCTGTAAATTGATTTGAATTTTCTTGTATAAAATCGTGTACTGAATTTCCTAAATAAGATCGTAATACTATTGGTAACCATTTACTTGAATAATTTCTTACTGGTACATTCCTTATTTTATTTATTATATTTTGAATACATCCTGATGATATATCATATGCTGACATATACTTTTGATTTTGTATCATATTATGATTTTTTTCAATATCTTTATTATATACTTCAGTAAGAAAATTATTTAAATCAAAATATCTTTCAGTTTCTATATTGGCCGCAAGATCTTCTTGAATAACTGGTTGTTCGATAGGTTGAATAACTGGTTGTTCGATAGGTTGAATAACTGGTTGTTCGGTTTGTTCTTGATTAGGTCCAATAAAATCATCAAAATTAAAAATACTCAAATCATCGCCTCCAACTTTTTTGTTATTTCAAAATATTATAATTTCCAATATTAATACAATTTAAATATTTATATATAAAAAAAGAAGTTTAAAATAACCTCCCGCCGAAACGGGAGGCTTGACATAACAATAAAAAATATTACTTAGTTTGCTTTAAAAGTTCACGGGCAGCAATAAGAGCTTTTGGAGTATATTTCTTAATAAGCATAAGTTTAGTAGCAAGATATTTCTTACGAGCTAGAACATACTGTTTGTATCCGGCTTCATTCTCTTTTGAAGCAATAGTAAGAGCAAGACGGGCAACTAAAGAACGAAGTTTTTCATTTTTGGTACGTTGAATCATAGACTTTGACTTGAGACTCATTTTTAATTTCTCCTGTTTGATTGATTTTGTTGAGTATTATTTGAGGAATAATTTTTAGTATTATTCTGTTGTGAGTATCGTTGCGTTTGATAAATTTCTTCCATTAACTCTGCTTTAAATTTTGATATCAACTGTTGTTTATCTGAATTTGCATCATATGCAATATTTAAAACATCGTCAAGACGATCAAGAGATTCAGCAGTTACTCGTCTTAAATCATCACACGCATTACTCAATCCTGATTTAATAATTAATCTTTGGAATGATGTAAAATCTTTTTCGAGTGGCATTTTAGCTAAATCACCAGTATTTTTCAAACAATTAAAATATGTTTGAATGTTTAATTTAACTAATTCTCGAATAGTTTTAATATAACATTCTCTAAGACAATTTAATTTCTTAAGATTTTTTTCACTCTTTACTATTTTACCAATAGTATTTTGAACTGTTTCTTTATTATATGACGCTAAATAATCAAAAATTCCAGCATCTTCTTTATTAAAATCACATTCATTATAACACTTCTTAGCATTCATTTGAATAATTGAATAAGCCAATTGTGTTTGTTTACCAGCTTTTGATAAAACTTTTCCTAATGAATTAGTCCACCTAGCAAGAGTATTTGCTAATTTCATAGTTGCTCTTGAAAGTGGTTTACTTAATGATAATACAAAAAGAGAAAAAATAGATGCTTGTATAAATTTTATCCAAAAACTAGCAGTTAAAACTATAGCAATACTCTCATTTATTTCTTCAATATCTTCATTTATAAAAACAATATCAAAATAATTGGTAAATATTGTCTGTTGTTCAAACTTATTAAAGTTATTAACCATATCATATACTTCAATATTGTTTTCCCAAATTTCTTTTAGTAATCCTGAAAATTCATTACTAAGTTGATCCGGAGTTATGTTTTTCTTATAAAGTTCTTTATCAATTACATAACTTTCCGCTAAACTTTTAATATAATTAATATGCATTAGTTTTTCCCTCCAGTCTAGAACATACTTTCTTCTTCTGGAGCCGTTGTTTCGTCATAAGCATCAGAATTGTCCGCATCGTTAATATATTCATCAACATTAATTCCTGTTTCTTCTGCTATGTCATCTACACATTCACCTTCAGTAACTTCACATTTAAAAAGTCCTTCAATAATTCTATAATGAGCTGATGCTTGAATAGCATAATCAAACCATTCATGAAATTCATCATTTGTTTCATATTCTTTTTTAGCATCTTTACGATACATTTTCTTTGATTCATATAGAATATTTTTATGATTTTCTGGATCATAAACTTTTAAATGAATCATCGGACCTAATTGTTTAATTGCTAAAGGATATTTAAGATGTTTTTCAGATTTATCATAAATCTTTTTTTCAGACGGACACATCTCTGCCATAAATCGATATTCCGTCCAAAACTTATCAAAACCTCTTTGTTTATCAAAAATACATGTTATAGTATATTGTGATGGTGCATTTTTATTTTTCTCAGTGGATAACGAAACTTCCCAACCATCTATACCCATACCATCAGAAAATGTTATATTTTTTTTCTTTGATAAATACAACCATTGACCTGTTAAATGATTTAAGGAATTAATTGATGTTGCTGCTCTATAATCATTAAACATCCCTACACTTTTTTCTTTCGGAGCATAAGGACCGTCAATTGCATTTTTAAGATTGGCACGAACTTGATCAACAATTAATAAAGTAAATCGTCTAAAAGCAATCATTGGCGAAAATTTTTCTAACTTAAAAGTCAATTCTCGTGCTTTAAAACCAATCATTTGATTAGGATCTGTCGATGCATCAGTTTTACTAGATCTTGTTGCTGATAAACTATCCCAAACAATTAACACGTAGAATTCTTTTTTTAATTTTTCTTCAAATGCTTGTTTTAGAGCTGCTAATTTTTCAAATAAATCGAAAACTCCAGAAAGGCTTAATATTACTGGTTGATATTGAAACGTTTTCAAATCTAAACCGAAACTTTCAATACGACTCATTACTGCTTTAGCGTCAGGATCATCAGATGTTGCAGAATTTCCAGCGCCTTCAATATCTAAATAAACAATAACACCATTTGGATGTTGTTGTTGAAATATTTTACTAAATTGAAAACAAAAAGTCGATTTACCTGTTTCTGGTGTGCTAGATATCATTACAGGTTTTGACGATACAATTCCACCACCCAAAAGATAATCTAGAGGGATAATATTCGTAGGTGTTACAATAGGAGGTGGTGCAATATACTGTCCAAAATCTCTTTTAATAATAGTACCTAATGCTTCACTAAGTTTTTCACTTAAATTAACGTCTGCAATACCAGTAATCGAATCATCAGAAATAGTACTTTCTACACTTACTTTTTTTCTAGCCAATGTTTGCCTCCACTGAAAGAAAAATATTAAACATTAAATTCAATTAAATATCATCATCAATATCTTCTGCTTCTGGATCAAATTCATCTTCTTCAATATCTTCATCATCTAATTCTTCATCACCCATATACTCAACTTCTTCATCAGGTAGTTCATCTAAATTTGCCATAATATCATCAATTTCAGCATCTGTTAATTCAATGTCTTTCATGTTCTTCTCCAGTTTAAATTTTCTAATTGTTGTTTTAATTTCTGGTGGATTTCCAGATTTTTTAAAAATTGTTTTTGTAATACACGTTCCAATCATAATTGATATTCCAGATCTTCAATTTGAGTTAAATCATCAAGTTCTTGTGGATCTGTCTTACTTAAAAAATCATTTAACCTTCTAAAAAATTCCATAGATGTTGGTGCTGATTTATTTTTCAATATATTTAAATTTAACTGTAGTTTTTTATTTATTGTATCTGTTACATGTACATTATATCTTTGTATTAGTGCTTCATATTGTTGATATACTTCATATAATTTAATTAAACGATCATAATTAAAAGATATTGATTTTAATGTTTGAATTCTTTCATCTGGTGTCTTTGCATTGTTTGCTTTTATTTCCAACTGTTGATTTATTATTTCAATTGTTGCTATATGATTTCTTAATTTATCTTGTAATAATATTACATGTTCAATTCTTTTGGCCGCAAGATCTTCTTGGACCAAAAATTCGCGATCTGCACGTTCACCCAATGATTCTTCTAAAGTATCAGCACACATTTTGACTCCTCGTTCCTAAACACAATCTTATAAATTTTCTCAATTGTTCTAAAAAACTTAAATGATTAATTTTAACAGTTGAGAATGTTATAAGATTAATATACTCTCCCGTTAAAACATTCTTGATAAAATTCTTCGCTATCTGATTTAATATGTCAGAAATATACTGATCTATAAATAAATTTTTAAATGATGCTGATAGTTCTTCAATTATAACCATACGCAAAACATCTGGTTTTATTAAGAAATCATTATATGGAAGTGTATTCGTTGATTGAACGTGAACACATCTCAATAATTTATAAATTAAAGGTAGTTTTCTTAATTCTTCAAGAAGATCTTGCTGGCTAGAAAAAATATCATCATCAAAAAAATCTATTAACTTATATTCATTATTTATTGCGTAGCCTTCATTTAATTTTGCTTGTTGATAAATATTCTGAAATTCATTAGATATTATAATATTTCTAAAAATTTGAAAATTATAACTTAATTGATTTAACACACAATGTTTCTTTTGAGTTTGTTTTATATGTAATTCATATAAAACATCTTTATACAAAGACAATCTATTAGATGATGTCTGTTTATTAATAGCCATATCAAAAAAACAAAAATCAACTAAGTCTTGATTTTCTAATTCTCTTTTTTCTTTAAAATAGAAATTAAAAATAGATCTCATACAACTTTTATAAAAATTCTTAATGTTTCCAATATGTAAAGGATCATATTTTTTTAATCCATTTCCAAGAAAACTATAAAGAATATCAGATTTAATAACATCTTGATCAATATAAAATGAATTAATATGAGTATTTATTAAACCAGTAGCTTTATTATTATACTCTTGATAGACTTTCCGAATATTTTGTTGTATAAATTTTTTAGCATTTGGAAAAAATCTTATTAAAACATAAACTATATTTGGAAAATATACTAAACTTCTAAATTTTATATGTGAATAATTCAACATTTTACTATTATATTTTTCTAATGCTTTAGCTGTTTGATGTAATAAATATAATTCTCTTACTACTATTGATCTATTGCATAACTGTAACTGAAAGCAATCTGTTAAATCATTAATATATTTTTTAATATTCTTTAATTTTACTATTCCATTTTGATCTTTTTTTATGTCGGCGAGATCTTCATGAAAATTACTCATTAAAATTTGGTACGTGATATCTTCATTAACTGCTGAAAGATCTGTCTGTGATAGTTTATAGAATTCGGTATTGTTTTCTTCAACATCAAAACAGAGCAAGAATTCACCTCCAATCAATTTTTAATTGTTAATAATATTATTTATATATGACAATAGAAGTCAAAAAAATCTATTACCAACTACAAATAATATATCCCAAATATAATTGATTGTTAGTTATCTCTTGCCAAATTTTCTTATCATATCAATATCAAATTTTAATCCGATATTGAATCCTAATACTCTTGTATCAACACTACCGGTAATTCTCATATCACGAAACATTGGTTGAACACATGATCTTGATATTAATTTATAAACTTTATTCGTATAAACATCAAGATTTGTATCTCCAATAATACAAACATGTATCATATTTTCTATCTGATACTGATTGTTTATGAAAAAGGTTTTTACTTCATCGTTAATAAAATTATGATTATATTCTAAAACATCTTTATTACTAAGAGGAAATTTCGTATCAATTGGGCGTGTTTGAAAAACATAATATCGATTCCCAATCATTTCTACAACATAATGCCAAGGAAGAAACATTGTTGGAAAATCGACATACAATTCACGAAATCTTTTATAAACTTCAGTTATATCGAGTTTCGATGTATCAATTCTTGGTTTTGGTTGTATTGGAAAAATGAAATTATTCCAAGTATCTTGAACTACGATTCCTTGTGGCCTTACTATTTTATTAGAAATATTTGGTGATTCGGAATCTGACATTATTCTTGGAAGAGATTCGACTTCGGATAATTCTTCTAATGTTTTTTCATCTGAAATTTCCTCATTTAAAACCTTAATAAAATTTTCATATAAAATCATCTGGAATATCCATTTTCTGGTCAAATTCAATTTGTGGTGCTTTTTCGTCTTCTTCAATATCTGGCGCTTGACTAACACCACAATTGAGGTTTATTATTTTTGCATCGACATTACAGAGTCCTGCAACATTTAATTCACATGATCCTTCAACCCCAATTTTAACATTTCCAGATACACTAATATTTAAATTAGATGAAAAAACGCAATCAACATCACCATCAACTTTTATAAATGCTTTTCCATCAATTCTTTGATCGAAATCTTTTTTGGTATAAATATGAATACCATCTTTATCAAATACTACTACAACATTATCTTTCTTATGATAAATATGAATACCATCACTTGGAATAGATGTGGTCTCACAAGTAACAGCAATTAAATCATATGCAATAGTTCTTAATAATTGATAATATTGATCTCTTTCACTAGTTTCAATTTTTAAAGGCATACTATCTTCATAATAATCACTTATTATTCGATCAATATATGCTGTTTGAAAATCTTCTTCATAAAATTTTACAATTACTTTAGTTCCTGGATGTAAAGGAAAATATTGCCCGTAAACACCTGTTGTTGCAAATTCTGGAGATCCATTTGTATCACAATAAGTATTTCTATAATTTGATACATGGTTCATACACAATATTTTGCCTTCATCTTTATCATGGATATTATACATTAATTCTGGTATTAATACATAATATCTTCCTTTATTTTTTTCATCTTGTCCAGTAACTACAACTCCAGCAAATTCACGGTCTGTTAAAAATTTATTATTCATCCGAATCTTTCGTTCAACTCTAAATATTTAACAATTGATTTTGAAAACACAATTGATTCTTTTAAATACTTTTTCTTAATATCATTATTGAAAAAATGAACATTTGTTGGGTTTTTCTTCAAATACGAACGTAAGAATCTTTTATTAGATGGTTTGTTTAAAGGTTTCCAAAAACTAGTAACTGCTGTTTTAGTATTGCCGTCTTTATCTTTAATTATTGCTAAGGTTAAAATATTCTTATAACCTTCTTTATCAATAATTGATTTTCTTTTATAGCTTAATATTTTACTATCTGGTGGATTTTGATAATCAATTATTAAATAATTTTTGGTTACTTCAAGTTTTAATATTTTTTTCTCTGTCATTTTTATTAACCTTAAAAACTCTAAAAGTATCTTTCTGTTGTAATACTTCTTTTATGCCGGCAAGATTTTGATGAAGAATTTTTCTTTCTTCTGATACTTCATTTCCAAAAAATGCTGATAAGAAATCATCGTTTTCAGTCATGTTTAAACCTCGTCTCTAAATATTCTCTTACAATTAATCCCCACCAAAAAGTATTTGCCCAAGCACGAACACCTATATACATTATTTTAGAAATATATGGATGATTTTTTGCTTTAACACAATCTCGGAGTTTTTTATCTGCTTCTAATCTCATTTTTGGTGATAAATATTCTATTGCAAGAATACATTCAAGATCGTGCTGCCAACAACAATGATTCCAATCACCTTTAAAGAAAAAAGTACAATAATTTTTATTATTATTGAAAATAAAATTAACTATTTCTCTAAACATATTATTTAATCTCACCACAGTACCATTCTGCATGTCTTATTAATAAAGATATACATTCGTGTGGTACTTCTTTAATTTTTTTACTTTTGTATAACCAAAGAACAAAATCTGCTAATGTTTTATATTCATCAAGCATTTCAAAAGATTCTTCTTCAATTATATGTGTTTTAAATTTCATTTCATAAATTTAACTTTTTTCATATAAGGTATCATAAGATTTTCAATTTTATTTTGTAAATCTGTATTAATATTGTTGTTAATATTTAATAATTCAAAAGGATATTTACTAGACACAATATAACTAATAAATGTATCTAAACTTCCAAAAATACTATAAAAACCATACATCTTAAATTTTTTAACAACACTAACAATAAAAAGATTAGGATCTGTAATTAATATATTTGTATCTATTAAAATTTTAGGAATATCTTTTATACTTATATACTTTTCTATTTCTTTAAAACTTGGTTTAAACTCCTCAAAAATATCTTTACTATCTTTAAATATTTTTTCTAATACTTTAACAGTCTGACCAAACTTTTCTTTTAAATAATATCTATAAAAAATATAATAACAAATTATTTTAATAAACATTTTTTGTTTCTGAGTATTAATAGTTGCTTTACTATTAAGAACTGTTAATACTAATAAATAAAGATATTGGGATAATAAATTGTGTAAATCATCATCTTTCTTAATTAGAGTTTTATTTAAAATAACCGCAGATTTTAAATAAGAAAAATATGTAGCATAAATACAATCATCAATATTTTTAGTTTTACCAGTTGTAACATCTACTTCTAAATCTTTAATATCTAAAACAATTTTTGATAATGAATTATTTTCTACAACTATTTTAGAGAAAAATCCTTCATTTTTTGTTAATTGATTAATACCTAAAAATACTAAATTTCGATTAAACACTTCTGATACATATTTTTTGGCGGGATGATTCGGAAGTTTACCTAAAAAAAGACCAAAATCCTGAGTAAATCGATCATACATATCACGATATTTTTCATCAGTCTTTTGAAAATAAACGAAATTACTTTGTTTAGTAATTAGTATGTCATCGATTTCACTAGATGCGAAAGTAGTTGTTTGATTTGCCATATTATTTCGCCGCTATTTCTTTTATAATGTTAATGGAAGGTGTAATTATTTTCCGATTTTGCAAATTATCAGGAATAAATTCCATGATAGACTTTATATTGTTTACTGTTAAAATTACTGGAAATACATATTGATCAATATTTGAATATATTTCAGCACAAAAAAGATGTGGTTTCATTACCCAACGACTATTATTAAAATCAGTTAATTTTGTTTCTTTATGATTTATAAAATAATCTTTATGAATAAAAAACGTATTCAAATATGTCAATTTTTTATATTCATTTAAAATCTTTTTGACATGTGTTGGAAGTTCATCAAAAAAATCATTTATTATCGAAGTGTAGGAGGACATAAAACCCTCAAATTGTGATTTTATATTCACAATGATTATATAGAAATTATAATATAATAAAATAAAAGCATCTTTTTATTTAAAATAAATAAACAAAACCAAAGGAGAGAAAAGATGACCATCGATAAAGAGCAGGAAGTGACCGTAAAGGCAGCTATTAATGACTTCATAATCCCCGGGATAGTATTACAGATCCGGGAGGATATAAAGAGAAAAGGAGGGGTTTCGATCCCATACCTGCTCTCGAAACCGGGAGCAGGAAAAACATCAATTGTGGGGCAAGTATGTGAGTTAATGAGTTGGGGAATGCTGACAATTCAGCCAGCTCTAAAACCGATTGAAGAGTATGGGGGAATCCCCAAGTTCAAAACAATCACATTCGAAGACTCCCAAGAAAAGGTCTTGGGAACGGTCTGGTCTATTCCAGACGTGATGATTGAGTTGAAAAATCTTTCAGAAAAACATGAAGTGGTTGTGTTTTTCTGGGATGACCTACATCTTTGTGGGCCAGAACATCTGGCCCTGATGCAGGAATTTTTCACAGAACGCTCGATCCGGGGATACAAAATCCCCGATAATGTGGGGATCGTATTAGCCGGTAATCAGTCAAATAAAGCTGGTTATCGATCACTGTCGTCAGCAATCGTCAACCGTTGTGTACGGTTGCCGGTGTATGCTGCATTCTCAGATTGGAAGGTGGATTTTGCCATTCAGAACGGAATCCACCAATCGATCATTTCGTTTCTCGGACACCCGATGTATTCGAAGTTCTTCCATGAGGAAGAGCTTGTGGACATGCCGTGGGGTTCACCAAGACAATGGGCTCGGCTGTCTAATTTTTTAACAGCCTATGAAGATGGCATGAAGAAACCTATGCCATCAAACCAGGTCCTGTACTTTGCGACAGGGCACGTAGGGGCAGAAGCAGCGTCACAATATGTCAGGTACTTCGAAATCTTCACAAAATTCGATATTGTGAAGATCTTTGAAGACACGAAGAATTTTTCGGTTCCCGACGATGAATTGGACAGGTATATTTTTGTATTTGCCTGCTTAAATCACATTGTCGGAAACTATTCAAAAAGAAATAAGGAAGAAATGAACAAAAAAATTGTTGATGTCGTCGGTAAGATGTTTGAAGCCGACGAATCACTAGGTCTCCTTCTCCTAAAGGAAATCATCCTTCAGGATTCAAAGAGAGTCAAGATTGACATAGCTTCAATCTTGAAAGAATTAAAGGAGAAACATGACGGAATCGTCCAGAAAGTCCTCGATAAGAGGAAAGAGGACGATTAGTCAATTACTAAACTTCAACGCCAGGGCTTCGGCCCTGGCAAAAGGAGAAAACATGTTTGAAAAGTCATTAGAAATTTTAAAAAATGCTAGATTAAAATTAAGTTCAAAGAGTCTGTCTTTCTTCGGGTTGTGTATTTACGCAACTCGTGTAAAGTTTTTTAGTGGTAAACAAGTAGGTCAAGATGGTCTTGAAGGATATGTCAAATATGATCCAAAAGATTTGACATATGAGAATGTGATCAATTTGAACGCTGATCACATTGAAGATAATGCGGACTACAAAACAAAGAATATGATTGACATTTTGCTCCATGAGTTCAATCATATACTCCGAAGACATGCCCTTCGGGAAAATGGTCGCAAGCATGACATTTGGAACATTGCTTGTGACCACATAATTGATAGTTCTATTAAAAAATTAGGTGTATCAACACCTTATTTCCAATGGAACATTATTAAAAGGATTGAAGGTTTGAAAGATTTCCAGTCTGAAGAAAAAGTATATGACTGGATAGTTGATCAAATGGATCAAAACAAAATAAAAGTCCGGACGGACGGACATTCGATGTGTTTGGAGGATACAACGAATGGTCAGAGAATGTCAATTGGGAATGATGTCCCAATTGATGTTACTCCGGAAATGGCCGCAGCGACCGAAAACTATATTGCACAAATACGTGCAATATATAACATTGAAAAGGAACGTGGAAACGTTCCTAGCAATATTTCTGAAATGGTGGAGAAACTTCTCGAAGTAAAAATACCTTGGGAAGTAATCTTGGAAAAAGCCATTAAAAATATGGCTTTTGAAAAAACCACCAGAAGAAGTTGGAAACGCCCGAATAAGTACTATAGAAATTTGGGCGTAACATTACCGGGGAGTTTAAATACGACCAATAATGAAGGAATCGGGACGTTATTGGTTCATATAGATTCATCAGGAAGCATATCCAGTAAAGAATTAGCAAAAGCTGGATATGTGATATATAAATCATTCAAATACTTCCAAAAAATAGTCCTTGTTGTAGCTGATGTTGAAATACATCAGAGGGAAGAATTTATTGGAAGGTTTGAAAATGATAAATTCCTAGAATTCTTTAAACAAGGAATAAAGGGACGCGGTGGTACGTCCCACAAATTCGTGTTTAAAGAATTCGGCGAATATATAACAGATAACCCTGACGAAGTCGCGATTGTCATATCCATCACGGATATGTACAGCGATATTGGTGAATCATTGACCGAGTTTCCGATAAACAAAACCGTCCCAATTGTTTTCCTATCAACAAGTGGAAAACAGGAGATGAAAAATCTCCAAAATGTGACGGTGATTTCAATAGAATAATAACGGTTACCGGCAAGATCATAGTAGGTCTTGCCGGTAACATGCAATATTTTTTTAATGATTAATATTTCTGTACGTTACTTTTGTTAATTTTTTCGAAATAATATCAATACAATTGGAGGATAAATAATTCTTAATCATAAATAAAAATTTATCTGTTGTATCAATAATTTTAAAGATTAGTAGATTATATAATTGTTTAAATAAAATTATAGAACATAAGTTGACAATTAATACAAGATAATCTTTTCTGATTTTTATTTTAAATAATTATCTATATTTTAAGAAGTTTAAACATCACATAAGCAACAGCGAGGGATACTGTAACTAATGCAAATAAAAAACTCCTCTTTTATGCTGTTAACTTTCCAATATTTTTTTCATATCCAGTTTCAGCATCATCTTTTTTTAAAAGTCGACCATAGATGTCTTTTTTTATTTCTAAATTTTTGGCATCTATATTTTTATTGTAATTAGATGATTTTTGTTTTAGTAAAAATGAAACCACAGATCGTGGATTTTTAGGTATCATTGTAGTATTAACAGAAACTGGAAATCTAGGAAGATTTTCATTTTGTTCAGTAATATTCTTTTTTTTATTATCTTCCTTATCAACAAATTTTTTAAATAATTTTCGACCAGCAAACATTGCTGCTCCAGTTCCTAATGCAATTTTTCCAGCAGTAGTATTAGCAGCACCAACAATAGTATTTGATGCCAAATTACCAACACCACTAGCAGTTTTCTTTGCAGCTAACAAAGAAACATTTTTAATACCTTTATTAGCTGCATTTATTAACGGATCATTTTGAATTAATGGAAATCTCATTATAGATATTCGTTGAGTTCGTCTTTCTCTTCCTCAACAACATCAATATCCTTTACATTTTCAATTTGATCTGCGATTACTTCATGCACATACTGCGCAACAGCAGCTTCAGTGAAAACGCGAATATTTTTTACGATGTTATCAAGACTAGGATCAACGAAAATCTCAGAGTTTTCAAGAATATATTGTTTAATATCTTCTTTAAAAGATTCAACAAGTTCAGCAGATTCGTTAATAACTTGCTCGTTAGCTTCCATGAAAGTATTGAATTCTTCTGATTCTACAATTGTCTGTAAATCCATTTAAAATATCTCCTTGTAAATTATAATATTAATTACTAACTAAAATTATTTCTTAGCTTTTTTTGCAG
>CALEZX010000068.1 GCA_937928185.1 uncultured Caryophanales bacterium | reverse complement strand
ATAAAAAATTAGATAAAGAAAGTCAATACATTCTTTATAAATAATAAAATGAAAATTTGTGTATATTTAAAAACCAGATTTGTAATCTAGAATTTTTATAGTATAATTAAGGTAGGATTTACTTGTGGAAATTCATTCCACTCAAATACATGCCATAGATTATTCTGAGTAATTTATTGGCACAGGCAATTAAGGCAGTCTTATAAGCGAGAGGGTTCGCTTGCTGCCTTTTTTTGTTGTAATAATCACGAATACTATTCGGTTTTCCCAATCTTATATTGCTAGAGACAGCTAAAAATAATAACGTTCTTAAATACTTATTACCCTTCTTTGTGATATGTAAATGCTCACCTGTTAACTGACCCGATTGATAGACTGTTGGATCGATTCCTGCATAGGCGACCAGTTGCTCACTGCGTTCAAACCGATCGATATCACCCAGTTCTCCTATCAATCTGATTGCGAGATTATCGCCTATACCCGGTATGCTCATCAGTTGCTGATACATCGGTAAATCAATGACTATATCACGCATTTCATCGAGACACAACTCTATTTCAATCTCTTGTTCGCTAATTTTGTTGACCATTGTTTTGAGAATTGTCACTTCATATGAGTTACTTTCACAACCTGATGAAACGTTATCAATGTATGACTTCAGTTTCATTGCTTCTTCCATCGATTTTGATTCTCGATGTTTGGTATCTCTCATAATATATTTCATGATGGTTTCAATACGCTTATTTTTGAGTTCATTTGGATGAGAATATCGTTTGAGAACCGCTAGTGGTATGTCCGTATATGGATTTGGATATACCTCATCAAATCTTGGATAAATAATATCTAAGGCATTCCTAAAATGGACTTTCATTTCTCTTAACTGTTGAATAAGAAAGTTATAATGTCCATTCATCGATTGTAGTCTCTCATAGAGTTCATCCTTAGGACTATGTATCCTGTAGTCTTTCATAAAGTATGCTTTCGCGATACTCTTACAGTCTCTAACATCGCTCTTCGTTGCCCTTAAATCGGTCTTACGTATCTTCGAAGCTTCTAATGGGTTAAGTATGATATAGGTTTCTCCTTGACTATGCAGATATGTTTCTACCGTTTTATGATAAATACCCGTTGATTCAAATACATAGACGACTTTTCCATACGCTTCCTTTAATGTTTGTCCAATTTCATACATCGATTTAAACCCCTCTAAATCGTGTTCAATTGGCGTTGCTTTTGTGGTTGGCTTATCAATTTCAATAAACCCTTGGTAATAACTCTTCCCTTTCGATATGTCCACTGCTACACAGGGACTTTTCATTTTACTCTCTCCTTTCTTTTTGATGATCCGGTTTGTTTCAGTTTTTATACACTAACTTCTTTTCGTTTTTGATACGAGTTCTTCGACTCCATTAGATCTAAACTAGTTTTGTGTATTAACTGAAATTGAGGACATTTTTTTATACGAACTAGTAGTTCAAAAAACCCTGCGTCCTTCATTTCAAACTTTCTTTTCTATATGCCTATAAAAAAGAAAAGCTAAGAGTCATCTCTCTTAGCTCGTAGTAATTAAATGGAAGGCGTAGACTTTATCGAATACTCAAAGGTATAAAAGTTTTTACGAACTCGTGATTCACATTGTTTAACTACGCCTTCAATCCTATTCTACTAACATTCATTTAAAAATAAAAGACTAAGAGATAACTCCTAGTCTCAGTATACGAAAATCCCTGACCTGCCTAATGAACCAACCACGAAGCAAGAATATCAAGTGATAG
>CALEZX010000067.1 GCA_937928185.1 uncultured Caryophanales bacterium | reverse complement strand
TGGGTTAAAGAAAATACATCTATCAACTTTTATCACCAAACGTTAGAAAAAAAAAGAAGAGTTAGTTCTCTTCTTTCTCTAAATTGAATAAAAAGATTTTTCTTTTTTGCAAAATTAATCCCAGTATTAGACACATTCCATATGAGGCGGCCATATAAGGTAAATTATAGAGAACAAACGAGTATAACCAGACACCTTTTCCGAGTTCTACGGCATAACTTGCAAAAAAAATGATGCCGGAAAATCCGTGAGCCAAATAACGCAAAAAACTTCCTAACGTCATGCCTAAAATCAGTGATAATGGTTTTGAGGCTCCATTTCTAAACAAACCCGCTAATCCTAAAACGCCAAAAGCAACTAAATAATCAAGAGCGTATTGAAGCGGGTGAACAACATAGGTAATTCCTAACGGCCATCCGACTAATGAAGATATGATTCCAAAAGCAACACCCGAGATGAGTCCCGCTTTTGTGCCATGACGGAAAGCAATTACGAAGATAAATAACATCGCCGGTGAAATAGATCCTCCATACCTGAATGGACTATAAAGGCCCGCTAAAAGATCGATGACTACAGCCGCACCGATTAAAATACCCATTTCCGATAAAACTTTTGTGTCAAATGTTTTTTTCATAATTTCCTCCAAAAAAAATGTCCCCTAAAAAGGGGACAAATGTCTTAGAGAGTCTTTTCCTACGCTGGCATTATCCAGATCAGGTAAGGTCTATAACGGTAATAGTTATACTCTCAGCCCGGTTCCCCGAGCTCCCCTTATTTAGATGATTTAATTATATCACTATCATTAAACTAATGCAAATCTTCATCACTTTTTATTCAATCAAACTTTGTAATAATGCTAGTCCGCTCGCAAATTGAGTTAATTCTTCTTCATCCGGAGCAATCGGCAATGATAATAAAATAATTTCTATTTCATCATATGTCATCTGACCGAGATTTATTTCCCCATGATATTCAACGATACGGTTATACAGTAACTGGAGTGTAGTCAACTCTGATATTTCTTCCGTTGTTAAAGAACGGCCTAAATAACTGCCAAATAAAGTCGTTTTGTTCACCATTATCGTTCCACTGAGGTCTTCATAATAAAGTTTTAATTCATTAAAAGCTACAATATCGTCGACGGTTAAAACGGTTGAACTAGATTTTGATAAAGCATTCAATTCTGAAGAGGTTTTAGTCATCATCGTTTCAGGTTTTATGTTTGAAGTATTACCAATGATACTTAATTTTCTAATTAAAGACTGAATGTCAGACCATGAACCTGTAATTTTATAATAGTCTTCAGTTAAGGGAATAACTGCTATTAAATCGAGATAATCATCCTGAATATAAGTAAAGATATCGTACTCAGTTAAATTCTCATAAGAAAGGGTATCTATATTATAGTCTAGCGGCTTAGAAAATGGAACAAAATAAGTATCCATCTGTGCAGAACAAGAAATAAAACCAATTAACAATAAAATTGTAATGGCAATCCGGTATATTTTTTTCATAGATATCTCCTCCTTATCATAAGTGTATCGTTTAAATATGTCAAAATGATGACATAATTGCTTTTTTTAGCGTTATTTTTGCGACGACAGAACCGTTATCATTGAATACTTTGTATTCCGATTCGTAAATTCCGCAAATCTGGCTGACAATATAAAGCCCCAGTCCGGTACCTTCTTTATCGGTTTGAATTCGGAAATAAGGTTTAAAGATTTTTTCTAAATCTTCTTCTTTAATATAACCTTTATTCCGGATTTCAAGATAAACGTAAAGGTTATCTTCAGTGGTATTAAGTGATACATAATGGTTTTCGGTATAGTTGATTGCATTTTTCAGTAAATTAGTGATTAGAATTCCTAATAACTCTTGATTCATTCTTACTTCGACATCTGGTAAATTAATATCTACTTTAACCTTATTCAGAGTAGCAAATTCAAGCACATTCTTGATGTTTTCATCAACCGATTTTAAGTTTGTCTGGTCTTTTGGTTTTGCTAAATCTTCAAGTTTTAATGAATAAGTCAAATCTTTTGTCATCCGATCGATGTCTTCTATTTGTTTTAACACTTCTTGTAAATAAGTTTTGTGATCTTTATATCTTCCGACATTCTCTACCATTCCTTCGACCATACCTTTAATCACTGATAGAGGTGTTCTTAATTCATGATTAATCGTTAGAATGAGTTGTTTCTTTTTCGTTTCCTGTAATTTTTCAAATTCAATATCATTCGAGAGCTGTTTGTTTGCTAAATCCAGGTCTTTATAGGTTTTTTTCAGATTAAACGCCATTTCATTTAAACTGGTTATTAGTTGTCTAAATTCATCACTTCGGTTGAGAATTAAGTCCTGCGAGAAATCTAACTGAGCGATTTTTTTTGCGTAAACATTGATTTTTTTAATCGGATAAGTGACGTGCTTAGAAATAAATAAAGACACAATAATGATTGTGAATAAGAGAAAAAGACCTTGCGTATAAGTAATATCATCAATCACTTGACCGATATTACGCAATGACTGGATTTTTGTTAATACTAATAAGTAATCAGAGGATCCAAATCGGTAAATATAACTAATATGATAGATATCATCAATTTTTGTAATAGTGTAACTAATGTTTCCTTCAGTAATTAGATTTCCCTCATCGTAAATACCGATAACGAACATCAAGATTTCGTCTTCAGAAATAATATCAGGTCCAATCATCTCGATGGCTTCATTATTTAGATATCGAATAAACTGCGTTTCACTCGATACTTCAGAAAGTAAGGTCGAATATAAAGAAGCATCATTCTTCAGTTCATCCGCTGAAGATAAAATCGCTTCTTTGACCAAATCGATATTCGTCTGAACATACCGATGGTTGAATTGATAATACAAATATAGATTACTTAATAAAAATATCGATGCAAAAGAAAAAAGGAGGATGAAAAAAGTTTTAACGAATAAACTTATTTTCATAAAAAACCTCCTTGTATGTGTCATTATTTTTCGAAAGAATATCCTACTTTATAGATTGTTTTGATGTAATCTCCTGCGCTTTTTAATTTCTGCCTTAATCGTTTTATGTGAGTATCAACGGTGCGGTCATCCCCGAAATAATCATAACCCCAAGCTTTATTAAGTAGCGTATCCCTTGATAAAACAACACCGATATTATGAATAAAAATGTTAAATAATTCCCATTCTTTGGGGTTTAGATAGACTTCTTCATCTAAAACAAACATCTTATATGTTGTTAGATCGTACTTAAGAATTCCATATGAGGATAACCCTAGAGGGTTGTTTCCGGAATAACGATTTATAATGGCTTCAATTTTTTTCATTACGAGTTTAGGGCTATAGGGTTTTTTGACGAACTCGTCGATTCCTAAATTATATCCACGAATTTGGTTATCCTCATCGCTATACGCCGAAAGCATGATAATCGGTGTCTTTGATGTTTCACGGATTGTTTTTGCGATTTCGAAACCGTCGGTGTGTGGGAGCATAACATCAAGCAAGATGACATCATAGGTGTATTCCTGTAAGAATTCTAATGCGTCGTCACCATCGTATACCTGATCGACAACGATATTTTCAAAAGTATCCTTAAGATAGTCATGCAAGATATCGTTGAGATGTTTTTCATCTTCAATAACAATTATTCTCACCCAAATCACCACCTTATTGTTAAGCATAGCACAATTGTTGAATAAATAAAAGCCTAGATTACTATTGAATATATTAAAATTGTCAATAATTTGTCACAATCGGACGATATGATATAGGCAAAGGAGATGAAATTATGAAAAAATTAATTTTAACAGGAATATTTTTTTTGACAATTTTGTTGTTTGGATGCAGCACATCGGGTATGTACAATAATGATAGTGAGTTTTATTCACCTTATTATCCGATTAACACTTCACAAACTGAGGAATATCAGGAAATATATGAAAATGACTTTATTAATACTGCCGATATGCCAGTCTCGACTTTTTCAGCTGATGTTGATACAGCGGCGTATTCAATTATCCGAAGAAAACTGATGGAAAATGCCCTTCCTAATAAAAACGCAGTCAGGATTGAAGAAATGCTTAATTATTTCAGTTACCATCTTGACGGACCGACTGAAAACGAAATCATCCATATTACTCAGGAATTAGGGGTGGCCCCATGGAATGAAGATCATCAGTTGTTAATGATTGGTCTGAAAACACAGGAAATCGATTTTTCTGAATCAGTAGCTAATAATATCGTTTTCTTGTTAGATACTTCCGGAAGCATGAGTTCTGATGATAAATTACCATTGCTTAAATCCGCAATCCGGCTGTTGATCAATCAACTAAGACCGGTTGACCGAATTTCGATTGTCGTCTATGCCGGTTCTGCCGGAGTGATATTAAATGGTAGCGACGGCACTGAAAAAGAAGAAATATTAGATGCTATTGATGCATTATATGCTGGGGGTTCTACTGCTGGCGGTGCCGGAATTGAACTTGCCTATAAAGTCGCTAGAGAAAATTTCATCGAAGGTGGAAATAACCGCGTTATTCTCTGCACAGATGGCGATTTTAATGTTGGAATATCGACACAAACCGGGCTTGAATCACTCATCACTAAAAAACGTGAATCAGGAATTTTTCTAAGCGTTTTAGGCTTTGGAGAAAACAATATCAAAGACAATAAGATGGAAACGCTGGCGGATAAAGGCAATGGTGTCTATTATTACATTGATTCACTTCTAGAAGCAAAGAAGGTTTTTGTGGAAGAACTGGGAGGATCATTAGTCACAGTCGCTAAAGATGTAAAACTACAAATAGAATTTAATCCGCTCCATGTGAAAGGTTACCGTTTGATTGGTTATGAAAACCGTCTGCTTGAATATGAAGATTTCGACAACGATGAAAAAGATGCCGGGGATATGGGTGCTGGTCACGAAGTAATTGCTTTATATGAAATTATTCCTGCTGACTCAACTGAAGAAATAGCCTCTTTAACGATGGAAAAACCAGAAACTCTAAAATATGACGGAGAAAATTATCCTGAAGAAATTTGTACATTATCAATCCGCTATAAACTTCCCGATAGCGATACTTCTACTAAAACAGAAAAAGTACTCTTAGTCAGCGATTTCAGCGATACTCCTTCTGAAGACTTTATGTTCGCTGCATCTGTCGCCGAATTTGGATTTTTGTTAAGAAATTCTATCTATAAATATAATGCTTCTTATTCGAATATTATTGCAAGAGTCAATGCTTTAACACAGATTGACGATTATAAAGAAGAGTTTATATTGCTCGTTGAAAAAGCCGCACAGTTGTCAGATAAATAAAAGAAAGCCACTGATTTTTCAGTGGCTTTACGTTATAATATCGTTTCTAAAATAATTTTTCCCGGTTCTACTTTTTCATTCACAATCTCATAAGCGGTTAATAAACCGTCAAAGATTTCCTGACTAGGCTTTTTATTGGCAAATACTTCGCATAAAGTATCCCCAACATTGACATAATCGCCGATTTTTTTCTTTAAAACTACGCCGACCATTGGGTCGATAATATCTTCTTTGGTTTCACGTCCGCCCCCGAGTTTACATGAAGCAAGACCGATTGGTAACGCTTTGATTTTGGCAATATAACCTGCTTTTTGAGCGGTAATCGCAATAACATCGTTAACTTTTACGAAATCTTCTAAGGAATCGATATGTCCGCCCTGAGCATGGATGAATTCATTCCATTTGGCCAAGGCTTTTCCGTTATGAAGATTATCATAGGCGATTTTTCTGGCTTCTTCGACAGAAGAAGCTTTTTTTGCGTTATAAATCATATGTGAAGCAATTTCGACGCATAAGGTTTCAAGATCCTTTGGTCCGTGTCCGGATAATGTTTCAATCGCTTCTTTGACTTCCAGACGGTTACCTACCGCTAAACCTAACGGCTGATCCATGTCGGTGATAAATGCAATAACGGTTTTACCCATTCTTGAACCGATGCTGACCATTAATCTTGATAAGGTTCTTGCATCTTCAAGCGTCTTCATAAATGCTCCATCGCCAATTTTTACGTCTAAACAGATGACATCAGCTCCACTTGCTAATTTTTTAGACATAATTGAAGAAGCAATTAATGGAATTGAATTGACGGTTCCGGTCACGTCTCTTAAAGCATAAAGAAGTTTATCTGCAGGAACAAGCTCCGCTGTTTGTCCGGCAACTGCAATATTGATATCGTTGACCTGACGGATGAACTGTTCTTCTGATAGGGCGATTGAACAGCCGTCTATCGACTCTAGTTTATCTAAAGTTCCGCCTGTATGTCCTAATCCCCTGCCAGATAATTTAGCCAGTTTCGCACCGGCTGAAGCGACTAACGGACCTAATATCAAAGTCGTTTTATCGCCAACTCCTCCTGTAGAATGCTTATCGACCTTAATGCCTTCTACTTTTGACAGATCAATAATGTCGCCAGAATGTAACATGGCATCGGTTAATGAAGTTGATTCCTCGTCAGTCATACCCTGAAAATAGATGGCCATTAATAATGCGCTCATCTGGTAATCAGGAATTTCACCTTTTGTATATCCTTTAATCACGAAATCGATTTCGTCTTTTGTAAGAAAATGATTATCACGTTTTTTTTCAATGATATCGACCATTCTCATGTTATACCACCTCGTAAACATTATTATATCATTTTTTGTAACTTTATAGTATAATTGTTTTCAGGTGATTTTAAATGAACATTATTTATATGATTAGACACGGAGAAACTGATGCTAATAAAAATTTTATCGTCCAAGGAAGAATGGATAATCCGTTAAATCAGAACGGTATCGATCAGGCTAAAAAAACCGGAAACTACCTCAAAGAAAAGAACGAACACTTTGATTTAATTGTGGCGAGTCCTTTAAAAAGAGCTTATGATACAGCAAAAATTATTTGCAGTACCTTGGGAGACCAAAAAACGGTATTAACCCATTCAGGATTCATAGAAAGAAATTTCGGAGATTTCGACGGAAAAAGAATTGACGCTGAATACTCTTCGAAAGTCATAAACGATCAAATTCCTAATATGGAAAAAAATTCTGATCTGGAAAAAAGAATTTTTGGTGCACTAAATGAACTTTGCGCAAGATACCCTGATAAAAAAATTCTGATTGTCGCTCATTCGCATGTAATTAAGGCAATTTTAGTAAGATTGCTTAAAGATTTTACTTATACTTCGTTTCTTTCGAACTGTTCGATTAACATTATTAATCATAATGCCGGAAGATATATTGTAGAAAATTTTAATATTAATCCGCTTGAATAATAAAAGGTTGGCTAAATTTAGCCAACCTTTTGATTTATGCTATTGATTTGAACAAATCCTGGTAGTAAAAACTTATTTCGTGAAATAAAGAATTATAAGTATAGGAAGTCTGTTGATAAGAATCATATGAAGTCCCGTTATAGGGGTTAAAATAATAGTTAGTATTTGCTTTTAAATCCAGAACCAGTAAATCCCTCATCAGATATTCTGTCAAAGTAATATTCTGACCTTGTAAGAATCCGTAGTTGGTTTTATCAAAGATATAATCGACAGCGGCTACGGTATATAACTGCTGTGCATTGACTCTGACACCATTCTGATAAAAATATCCACTAGAACAACTGACGGAATCATCCGCAATGACGTCGTAATTATTCAAGACATAGCACATGTTATTTAACTGTTGCCCCGTTAACTGCGAAGTTTTAATAAAATTGTCAAAGGGATAGATTTCAATCATTTTTCCCATTGTTAGTGTGCCTGAAGGCATACTGACTCTGAATCCACCGGAATTGACAAATCCAAAATCGACCTGAACGTAATCACGGATAACCGAAGCTCCCCAAGGAGATAAATCAGCACGATAATATGTACTGTTAGTGGTCGCTAATACTTCATTGACGAAATTTAGATAGACTGAGTTGTTAGCATAACTATTAATAATTGCCTGAACGCCGGTATCAGAACTAGAAAGTTGGCTATCTGAAATATTTTCTGCATAGGCATTACTGACACTTTTAGTTTCGCGATCATACACCAATGTGATTTTAGATAATAAAGATTGTGAATAATTACTTGACTGAGCATAGGGAAGATCAGTTCCGGTCCGTTGAATTGAATCCGCCATGGACTGGTGAGTATGGCCGTTAAAAATGGCATCGACCAAGTAATCGCCTGATAAAGAAGCGATTTGATAATTCGTGTAGTCATTATATTCATGAATTGAAGCGATAACGATATCGACATCCTGTTGGGTTCTTAATTCATAAGCATATTTTCTGACGGTTTCATAAACATTATCAAAATAATATCCTTCGACTCTCGAAGCGGATATAGAGTTGATGACATCGCCGATAACGCCGATAATTCCGACTTTCAGTCCGTTGATTTCATGAATGGTATAGGGTTTTGCAAAATCCAGCATTTCATCATTTGATGTAGTTAAGATATTCGCTGCCAAAAACTCGAAATTGGCTTCGCCGTTCGATGAATTGCCATCTTTATAATTGCCGATAACGTCTATTCCCCAGTCAAATTCGTGATTGCCGATGACAAAAGCATCAAAACCGATTTCATTGAAAATATCAACGATAGGTCTGCCCTGATAATAATTAGAAAAGGAAGTACCTTGGAAAATATCACCATTGGCGATAGCGAGTGTATGATTTGTGGAATCTTTTTTGTATTTAATTAATTCTCCGATGGAAGCTAAAGTGTTAATATTACTATAAGCTCCGCCATGGAAGTCGTTGACAGAAAAGATTTCTATGGTTTGATATCGATCATATGTAACAGTTGTCGTCGTCGTTTGAGACTGAGGCAAGGTCGTTGTTTGTGTCGTGATGCTTGGTAATGTTGTCTGTGTCAATTGTGTAGAATCAGAAGTGATAGAGGAAGAAGTTTGCGTTGATGAATCTGTCAATGATTGGGTAGTCGTATTGGTTTGTGTAGTGTTTTGCGTACTTAAAACACATCCAGTCATAAAGACGGCAGTGATAAACGCGATTGATAATACTAAAAGTCTTTTCATTTGAAGTCCTCGTTTTCTAAAATGTGCTATTTTATTATAGTATAAAAGCATCAAAAAAGGAAGAAAATTAACTTCTTCCTTTTATTAATTAGTCTACAAATGGATCATCATTTAAGAATTTAAGAATTTCGATAATGTCATCGAGGGTAAAGAATGTCGTTATGTCATTATTTTCATAATCTTCGGCATCCAGCGTATACACTGGCGGTCCAACAAGATTTTTCAAAGCTACTGCTGTTTCGAGATCCGGAGTTAACATATTTCTGGCTATCATAGAAGTCAGAATAACGACCTGATCAGTGTCTCCTAAAGCCATAATAGTTAAATAATTGAAGTTTACAGTGGTAAAGTCTGCACCACCGATTTTGTTAGCAGCTAAAATGAAATTTTTAATTTCGGTAGCAAGTGTTAGATTGTTAATTGAATATAATGTATCGGTCTCTGCTAATTCCGGAACAGCAATATTCGCGTTAGAATCCAGCATGTTATCAAAAGTCACATGGATTGAACCAGAAAGTAACATGGTTGTTAATTCAGAATCAGAAAGTGCAGTAATCGTTGCTGCATCGAAATTTCCGGAAGTAAAACTTGAAATACCTAAAACATCAAGCGATCCTAATAATTTTTTTAATTCGGAAAGCGTGATTTGTTCATATGCGGTGGCATCGACATTGATGGTTTCACGGAGAGCGGTAGGAACAATTAATGTCGTCGTTCCTGGTGCAGCAGTTTCATCTAAGGCTGCTTCTAATACTGGTTTTGATACCGTTGAATGCATCGATTCTGAGGTAAACAATAATTCATAATCGACGCCGAACAGATTGCTTGGATCAAAACTCAATGAAGAGAAATCATTTAATCCAATCAGGTCAAGTCCATCCATTAACGCTAATATTTCTGAAGACTCTACGTAAACCGTTGACCCAACCTGGACTCTCACCGAATCAGGAACAATTAAATTGCCTCCTGTTCCATTTAGCATTTTATCGGATAATGTAGCTTGTATTGAAGCGCTTTGAATTAAAGCATCGGCATTGTTAAAGAATAACGTTGATGATATTTCTGAACCAAAGGATTCTAAATTCGTGAACCCCATGGTATTAAACGCGTTAATTAATGCCTTTAATTCTGTTTTAGATATATAAATATAACTAAGTACAGTCTTTTTGACGCGATTGGTTTCTAAAACTCCATCTTCCGTATATTCAGGAATCATTAAAACTGTGTCTCCTAAATCCAAAAGCGTTTTTGAAATTGTATAGTGTAACGATGCAGAAGATAATAAAGTATCCTGATCGTTACTAGTAGAAACATTGGACAATGAAATAGTTCCTGAAAAACCGCTGATATCGTTAATTCCTAATACCGATAGTCCATCAACGATACCGGTTATTTCCGTTTTAATGAGATAAGTTGTTGCAGTTAATCCTGACCCGACGGTAACGGTTGTAGCGATGCTGTTATAGTCTACTGATGGAATTTCTAGAACATCGCTCCCCAAGTCGATTAATTTTTCGGAAATAGTGGCATGAAGCGTTGCGGAATCCAAAATCGTATCGATATTGGTAAAGAGTAGAGCGGGATCCAATGTTCCAAGGCTATCAAAATTATCGAAGCCGAGTGCAAATACTGCTTTCAGTGTCGCTTTTAATTCATCAGTTGAGATGTATTCAATCGTTCCGATTGTTTCGCGGACCGGATCATTATTGCTATCAAAATACGGTATGGTAATAACTGAATCTACTCCTGTAGTAAGATCAAGCATCATTTTCGATAAAGTTGCTTGTAAAATATCACTCGAAAACAAGGTATCTAATTTTGAATCATCCAATTCACCAGGTGTTTCAGTAGATTCTAGATTAGAAATAATCGATGCATCAAAGGCCATTCCTTCAAAGTCTTGAAAGCCAAGGAGTGAAATAGCATTGAAAACAGCTTTCATTTCAAGTGTTGAAATTACTTCATGAGTGACGGTCCCTTGGTCCGAGGCGACCATTACGATAACCGAAGGAGGAATCGTCAGTGAATCAGTACCGAATGATTTGAGATATTTACCAATAGTAGCGGATAAGATTTCACTTGCGAACAAGGTATCTACTTCTGTTGGGTTTAAACCGAGAACAGCTTTAAAATCAAATTCTGAACCCGTCATCGTTTCGGTTACTACTAAACGAATTGCGGTAGCCATCGCTTTTAATTCGTCTTTGAGTAAATAACGGTTTTCATCAAAAACCGAATCCGGAATTACGACTTCAGTGTCACCAAAGTCCTGAGACAGTAACAGATTCGAAACAGATGCTACTAAGACTCGTGAATTAAAGATAGTATCAATAACATCATCGGTTAATGCTGAAATAAAACCGATATCAAAATTTGTAAAGTCGATGACTCCAGCCACTTCGACTAGAGCATTCAGCGCTAATAAAATGTTTCTTAACTCGCCGTTAGTGACTACTTCTCCTTCTTCATTGAGAACATCAAACCAGACGACATCGTCAGGTACGGTAATCATTTCTGATATTTGAATGCCAGCGTCTCCGGAAAGTACGAAAACTAATGCGTTTGAAATTAATTTTGAATCAAGTAACATTGTCAAGTCAAGAGAAGCTGCGGCGCTGATAATGACTCCTAAGTCATCGCCGGAAAGATTTTTAACATCAACGTTAGCCTCATCCAATGTTGTAAATACACTACCGATGATATATGAGACTACTTTTAATTCTTGCCGGATTGATACTTGTTCTCCTTTATAAGTAAATGACACAACTTTATCAAACAGATACAGATTAAAAGGTGTGTCCTGTCCGTATGAATCCTCTAAAGTAATTGAATTTGCTATAGATACGATTAGATTGCCATTATATGCATCGACAATTTCCTGAATCATTGCCGGATCAAAAGCATCCTCTTCTTCGGCTAATGGTAACACGGAATAAGAAGCTTCATACAAATCATGACGATTAGGTTCGGCAGATAAATTTGTAGGGTCGAAATTATCAGGTAACACCGAAGAAATGCTTTCCATGACACTCATAAATCCACCTAGCATAATCAAAGCTACGGCAACGGCTAATACTCCGTTAGCAAATCCAAAGATAGCTCCGAATAAACGGTTTTTGTTTTCGCCTTTTGTATGACGAATCAAAATCATTTGTAAAATCCATCCTAAGACTTTCCATATAATTAATCCGGCAGTAAAATAGACTAACGTGTAGGCAATCTTGACAACAAACATACCCATTCCTAATATAAAGTCAGTAAGAGCAGCATTCGCCGAAGATAAGTCAATCTGAAGTAATACAACCATTAAAGGATTAAATACTTCTTCAAATGAAGTATATGATGAAAGTGAAGTATCAATAAATCCAAAAGCAGTTCCCAGTGCAGGAATATTCATACCCCATAATGCATTAGCCACCGAATCGATAGTTAAAAAGAAAACTGCGTAGAAAACGAGCATGAATATAAAATTAAAAAGACTTTTTTTAAATCCTCTTAAAAACCCTCCTAGAACAGCTAGGCCAATGATTCCATAAAACATAATGTTAAAAATCATGACATAGTTTAAATCAGGCATAACAAAACCCCCGTTTCGTGACAGAAAATATATTACCTGTCTAATTTTTATTATATATCAATTCACTCAGATATCAATTGGTTTGAATGAAGAATTAATGAATATATTAGAAAAACGCTTGTTTTTAAAAAAAGGATGTCCCAATTCATTGAGACATCCTTAATTATTAATATTTTAGAGAGGTAAGTAATCTATCAATGTCAGGATTCCAGCGGAAGTTAAGAATGTTGTGTTATCTTCATCTTCATAGAAGTTATTTGGTATCGGACTGTACTGAACCGGGTCCGGTCCACCAAACATCGCCGGTATGGCGTTATAAGTATTGACTGCAGCGACTAAGTCTGGCGTAATCATGTTTCGTACAATCATTGATGTCAAAACGATGGTCTGGTTTTCAGGTGATAATCCGTTAATCAGTGAATAATCAAAGTCAACGTTCGTAAAGTCACCTCCGCCAACCGTTGAAGCAGCAAGGATGAAGTATTTAATTTCGTTTGCTGTGATGACTCCGTTGATATCATAAATCGGCGTAGTCTGATTACCGCCAACATAAGCTTTATCAGGAACTAAAATGTTTGGATTGCCTTTTAACATGTTGTCCATGGTAACATGCATTGAGCCTGATAAGAGCATGGTTGTTAAGTTTGCATCGGTCATCGTCGTGATAATAGATGCATTTACTGAACCTCCGAAGTCGGAAATACCTAAAGTATTTAATGCTGTTAAAAGTTTTTTGAGTTCAGTTTTTTCGATTTGTTCTTCACTAGCCAAACCAACGGTAATGGCTTGTCTGAAGTAATCAGGAACAATGAGACTGCCTGAACCGACCGGTGCCGTCTGGTCTAACGCACCAGATAAGATGTTCACGGAGATGGTGGCCTGCATCGATACGGAAGCTAATAACTGATCAAAGTCAGCGCTGAATATCTTGGCTGGAGTAAAGTCCATGGTAGCGAAATTCGTTAAGCCAAGCAATTCAAGTGCGTGGATGATTGCTTTCATTTCATCAATTTCGATATAAGTAACGTCTGACTGAACAATCCGGATAATTTCGGCTGTTATTATGTCAGTATTCGGAACAATCAATTCACCGTTTGTTCCGGTTAACATCTTATTCGAGAAGGTAGCTTGGATTGATGAAGATAAAAGAACAACGTCAGGATTATTGAAGAATTTGGATGAATCAATTGAAGTACCGAAACTTTCAAGATTTATGAATTCCATTTCAATAAAGGCATTAATTAACGCTTTAATTTCTGATTTCGTCACATAATCGGTGAGACTTACAGTTTTCTGAATACGGTTTGCTTCAATTTCACCAAGTTGAGAATAGATAGGAATGATTAAAACGTCATCTGGCTGACTGAAGAGTTTTTGTGAAATGGTCGCATGCATTGACGCTGAAGCGAGCAATACATCCTGATCTTCTCCTGTTGAAATATTGCTGAGTGTAAATCCGCCTGAAATCTGTTCAATATCATTGACTCCTAAAACATCGAGTGCGTTAATCAGGTTTTTAATTTCGGCTTTTGTAATAAAATCTGTCAAGGAAACGATAGTTTTAACAGTGACATTATCATAATCAGCTGTTGGTACAACGAGTTTCTCAGAACCTAAATCGAGCATCTGTTTAGAAATAGTCGCATGCATTGAAGCTGATAAAAGTAAAGTATCTTGGTAAGAATCATAAGCAGGATTCGTCGATGCGAAGAATTGATTGAGCGTAACCGTTCCGGTAAATGAAGTAATATCATTAACTCCCAAAATATCAAGCGCATTAATAAGAGCTTTAATTTCATCTTTAACGATGAATTCAGTGGTTAATACCATACATCTAATTTCTGCACTGTTAATATCGTCATTAGGTACGACTAATTTCGTTGAACCTAAATCGAGCATTTGTTTTGATACCGTTGCGTGCATTGAGGCAGATAACAGTAATGTATTCTGGTTATTCAAATAGTCAGGATTTGTCGACTCAAAGAATTGATTGAGCGAGACAGATCCGGTAAATGTTGTGATGTCGGTGACATTAAGCAGGTCAAGGGCATTTATCAATGCCTTGATTTCATCTTTTATAATAAATAGAGTTCCTGAAACTGTTGTTTTAACCAAAATATTATCGATATCATTGGTTGGAACCAACAAAATGTCCGAACCGAGGTCGTCGATTTGTTTAGTGATAGTGGCGTGCATTGAGGCGGAAGCTAATAGCGTATTCTGATTTTGTTCATATTCGTCCGGTGTCGTCGACTTCAAAAATGCATTGAGTGATACTTCTCCTAAGAATGAAGTGATATCGGTGACATTGAGGAAGTCTAGTGCATTAATAATCGCTTTGATTTCATCCTTATATATATAGAGAGTTCCATAGTCAGAATCTTTTATTAAGTTATCGTTAATATCGGTATCAGGAACAACTAAAACTTCAGGACCTAAATCATTGATCTGTTTAGAAATTGTTGCGTGCATTGAGGATGAAGATAATAATATATTTTGGTTTTCATTATATTCGGTGGTGGCCGATGGGAACAATGATGAAAGTGAGATATCACCCTCAAAAGTGACAATATTATCAATACCTAATATTTCCATAGCGTTGATAATACCTTTGATTTCATCTTTATTAAGGAAGAAAGTACCGGCTACTGTAGATGAAATAGTATTTCCAAATACATCATAAACAGGAACTACCAAAACGTCAGCTTCCAAATCATCGATTTGTTTAGTAATCGTAGCATGCATGGAAGCAGATGAAAGAATAATTGTCTGATTGATATCACCATAGACCTTATTAAGATTAACTGTCCCGTTAAAATTATTTATGTCAGTAATACCTAGGGTCTCTAGCGCATCAAACATAGCAATTATTTCAAGCTTTGTGACAAATTCGGTTTCAAATCCGATTTCACCTGAAAAGACCCGAATCTCAGTTCCGTCTTGGGACTGATCCGGTACGACCAGTGTAGAATCACTATTTAAATCAAGTAACTGTTTAGATATTGTGGCATGCATTGAAGCAGAAGCAAGCAAAGTCGTCCGGTTTAAATTTTTGTCTTGACCGGGCTGTTCAAAGAAATTGACTAAACTGATGGTGCCACTGAAAGTCGTAATATCTGTAATATTCAGTAATTCTAGCGCTTCAAACATGGCATGGATTTCAGATTTCGTCACATATTCCGTTTGGTAACCAATCACTCCGGTCATGATGCGAATCGTCGTCAAATCATCTTCAGAGTAATATGGAATCGTTAAGGTCTCGGATCCGCGGTCAAATAATTGTTTTGAGATCGTAGCTTGCATAATCGATGAACTGAGTAAAGTATTGCGGTTTGCTTCATCATAAAAATCAGTTAAATCTACAGCACCGTCATAAGTGCTGACATCATTAATTTCTAAGATATTTAAGGCAAAAATCATATTTTCAAGCTCATCAGCATTAATATATGTAAAGGCATCGAGCCCAGAACCAGTTAAAATACGAATCATAATCAATTCTGATTCATCAAAATAAGGAACTGTTATCGATCCGTCAATTGAAACGTCTAGAACTTGTTTTGAAACTGTAGCCTGAACAATTGTCGAAGATAAAACGACTGAAGCATTATCGTCTGCGGCTAAAACGCTGAGATTTACAGTTCCTTCGAAACCATTAACATCGTCAAATCCTAAAATATGTAAAGCGTCAAATAAAGCTTCAAGTTCGGTCGTTGAAATATAGTCAGTTTCAAAACCTATACTGCCAACGGAATTGATAATTAATGTGGTATTATCTTCCATGTATTTAGGTACGGTAATGGTTCCGTTAGTATTCAAATCGATGATTTGTTTAGTTACGGTCGCCTGTATGACAGAAGAGGTTAGAATCTTTGTTGAGTTATCTCCTTCAGCGATAATCGCTAAATCCACAGTTCCGTCGAAAGTGGTGACATCATAAATTTCTAATATGACTAACGCGTCAAGAATGGATTCCAGTTCATCGAGTAAAATGAATTCGTTTTGATGCTCAAGCGGACCAACTGTTTTTCTAAGTGTAGTTATATTATTGTCACGAACATAAGGAACAACTAATGATCCTCCGGCTTCCTGACCGATAATTTGATCGCTTACAGTTGCCTGAATAATGTAAGAGGAGAGTAAAATATCACGGTTTCCTTCTACTTCTAGTACTGACAAATCGACTGACCCATCAAAAGAACTTGGGCTGGAGATTCCTAAAACATCCAAAGCATCAAAAACGTTTTTCAGTTCATCACGAATGACATAAGTGTTATTCGTCAATTGTAAAACGTCTCCGGTCTCAATAACGATAGGATCTTCATTCCAGTCAACATATGGAATGACGATTTGATCGCTTTCTAAATCTAATAATGTTTTTGAAACGGTCGCATGTAAAATCGATGATTCTAGTAACACATCAACATTTTGAATGATTTTTTCGAGAGTAAGAGTTTCCTCCATATTGTCAAAGTTTTCTACATCAAGAGCATATAATGCTCTTAAGACGTTTTCAAGTTCAAAAATATAGATGTAATCAATGCCATATGCCGTCTCGGTGATTGCAATTTCATTTTGATTATCATCTAGTCCGAAAGAAGGGACAACGACATAAGGATCTTCAGCATTTTCTAAATCGATTAACATATCAGAAATCGTTGCGTGGATGATAACTGAAGCAAATAAAGTGTCGAGTTTGTTTTGAGATAATTCAGAAGTAATGGTATCTTCATCGTCATCTTCGGTATCTTCTAGATTATTAATAATCGTTGCATCAAAAGTAACAGAACTGATATCATCAATATTCAATACTTCTAAAGCTGAAAAGATTGATCTAAGTTCATCTCTGGTGATATATAAATTATCGGTTAATAAAAGAACATCACCGGTTTGTATCTGAACCGGATCGTTTTGCATTGAAACTGCAGGAATAACAACTTGATTATCGGTATTCATATCGAGCAACTGTTTGGATACTGTGGCGTGTAATATCGCTGAATCTAATAAAACATCGATATTATCCAGTATGACAGACAAATTCAATGTCGATTCAATCGTATCAAAATCAGTGATATTCAAAGAATATAAAGCTTCTAATGCGTTGATTAATTCAGATTTTACAATATAATTGATGGAATCATATGAAAATAAAACTTCGTATTCATCGTTATTATCATCTAATCCGAAATTAGGTACGACAACATAATTATCCTCTTCATTGGTTAAATCCAGTAATACGTCCGATAACGTGGCGTGGATTATCGCCGAAGCAAATAAAGTATTAAGTTTTACCTGCGATAATTCTTCGGTGATTAAATCAGCGTCATCATCTTCAGTATCTTCTAGATTATTAATGATACTAGCATCCATATTAATCGATTCCAGATCCTCGATTTTAAGAACCTGAAGAGCGTCAAAAATATTTTCAAGTTCTTCACTGAAAATATAGATGGTATCTGTTCCTAAATCGGCGTCGCCAACCGAAATCTGAATCGCTACGTCATTAAAATAAGTTTCAGGCACAACAACCGTTTCATTCATCTCAAGCAATTTTTGTGATATTGTCGCCTGAAGAATGGACGAATCGAGCAATAAATCTACTTTATCCAAAATCGTGTTAATATCTAAAGCGGCTTCAATATTATTAAAATCTGTAATATTTAATGAATGAAGTGCTCTTAATGCCGCTTTTAATTCAATTATGCTAATATACTCTATTTCTTCCTGAGTATAACGGAGGGAAGTAAGGTTATCTTCCTGATAATAAGGGACTGAGACAAAAGCATCTTCGCCAGTCGTTAAATCCAAAATGACTTTTGAAATAGTCGCATGGATGACTCCGGATTCAAAAACTGTCGTTAATTTATCTTCGTCAACTTCACCAGGATTGGTTTCAGAATCAAGTTTTTGGATAATTGAAGCATCAAATACCACATCTTCAAAATTGGTAATTTCAAATACCATTACCGCCTGAATGACTTTTTTAATTTCATCGCCCGAAATTACTGCCAATGTTTCTCCGCGTCTTAATTCTGGAAAAGCAATTTCAATATTTTCCAACACAGTAGACGGAATAACGAGAGGATCTTGGTTCATTTCATTGAGAAGATTACCGACAGTCGCTTTCAATATGTCTGAAGAGATAACTATATCAATTTCATCTTTTGTCAATGAGAGTGCGTTCGCCAGATAATCAGGTTCTAAATTACTGCAATCCTCAGTTGTTTCATCACATTCCGGAAGTTTCATCAGTAATTTAACTGCTTTTAACATCGATTTCATTTCATCTTTAATAATATAATAATCTTCATCTACAGCCGTAGAAGGAACAATCAGCTGAAACTCACCTAAATCAAATCCAAGCAGGACCGATGAAAGAGATGCTACTAATACCCGGGATTCAAAAATAGTATCAATGGATTCGTCTGATAGGTCTGATAAAATTGCGGGCGATAAGTTATCAAAGTCGATTTTTCCAATAATAGAGGTCATCGCTGAAATAGCAGACAGAATATTTTTTAGTTCGCCACCAATAATGGTTTTGCCATCTTCATCATAAATCAGCCATTGGATTCCCTCAGGAATAACTATCATATCGAGGCCTTCTATTCCGGCAGCTCCGGATAGAATATTAATCAATGAATAACATACCAGATTCGACTGAAGTAAAATAGTAAAATCGACATTTGCAACAGCATTTAAGATAATTTTATAATCTCCGGAAATAATTTGTGAATAAGTGATTCCTGAGTCAAGAACCTCTCCTAAAATAGCTCCTAATCCAGTAAATTCATCTTTCCAATTGATATCTACCCAAGATACTCCGCTTGGCAATGTTAAAACCGCCTGAACTGTTTCTCCGGCGGATCTTAATAAAGGCTCAACAGCGACATAAGCCGCTAATGTGATTAATTGGCTTTCTCCTAAAGAATCAAATAAACTGACAACCATTTCACTATCAAACTGAACCTCATCCAAATTAGGGTCATTTTCAAAATATCCGGATAAAGAAATGATATCGAATGCCGTAGCGGCGATACCCCCTAATTGAATTAATTCATCTTCCCAGTTTATCGAATAAAGTTCCTCACTTGGTACCGTTAACTCAGTATCTAAATATAAAGCACCAATCTCAATTCCTAAAGGAATAATCGAGACAATTAGGTCCGAATCGGATAATAGTTCGAAGATATCTCTGATATTATCTCCGGTAATATCGTTAAGTTTTTGCGTTTCCATATATTCCATATCTAAAACATATGCGCCTATCGAAGCAAACGTTGATAATTCTTTACGAATTGAAACCTGGTTTTCATTATATTCAAATGATAAAACCTCATCAAACAGATAAATGTTCAAAGGAATGAAATTATCATTATCGTCTGTCATTGTTAATTGGTTTGAAAATGTAACCAATAAATTTGAATTATAAGCTTCGGTTATACCTTTTAATTCTTCAACTAATGTGGAAATTTCGGATGGAATTTCCGGAATAATGGGATCTGCTAAGAGTGTATAAGAAGCATTGTAGAGGTGCTGTCTCGGAAATTCAAGTTCTACCTCTTCAGTAGAATCAGTTGGTGCCAGAGTTACTAAAGAATCGGAGATTGACATGATTCCTCCGAAAATAATTAAAGTTACATATAGACCTATTGCTCCTTCAAGTAAACCAAAGACTAATCCTAATCCTCGATTTTTGGAAACATATTTATCATTAGATTTATGTCCGCCAAAGAAAATAGAACGGATTATCAGACATATCAATTTATAAATAATAAAAAATAGAGTAAAATAAAGGAGAGTATAAACAAGCTTCAGTGCAAACATTCCGATTCCCTGAGCCAATTCGAGGAAATTTGGGTTTGCAATGATAGAAGCATATTTTTCTCCTAAAAAGTATTCAAGTGCTAGGGGTGCTGCTTCACTGAATGAAGTGGCTGTCGACAATTCAGGAGAAATCATTGCGAACAACTGACTTAACTGCGGTACATTTAAACTCCACAAGTATGTTACAGCGAGGTTAACAGTTAAGAAAAACACAACAAAGAATATGATTGTTGTGATAAATGAAAATAGGGATTTCTTAAAGCCTTTCAGAAAGCCAAAGAAAGCTCCAAGACCAAGAATCGAATATAATGTTATATTTAAATATAGTGGGAAATCAATGCCAGACATAAAATTCCTCCCAATCTAGTGATGTGTGATATAATTTCATTATATTATATTCTTAAAAGATATCAACAACACTTCTTCTCTTTTTTATTAAAATCATGTTATTTTATATTAAAATAAAGTATAGTTTCTAAAACGGGGTGAATTGCATGAAAAAAAGAATGATTTTCATATTTATCTTATTCTTATTATTATTTATCAATGGGTGTTCAATTTGGGACATCAATTTTAATTTTACAACCAGCCCTCAAACAACTTTATCAACGACTCTTCCTACCATTCAGGATGGAACGATGACCATTGTTAATGGTCAGTACGATTCATATGCCCAGTACTTATCGCCATCATACTCTCTGACTGACGTCAATGAGTACAATGAAATTTTAATCGCCACCCGTGATAAAATCAGAAAATCTAATGTCCAGGTAGTTGCGACGACTTATCATTATTCTTCTTTCTTTCCTTATTCATCTGTTGTAGATTCTACCATGAGCGGATCTGGCGTCATCTTCAATGCAGATGAAACATACTACTACGTAATAACCAACGAACACGTTATCAATAACAAGGGAAAATTAGCGGATTATCATATAACTTTGTTTGGTTCGACCAATGAAAAGAAAGCTACTTTACTGGTTTATGATGAAGACCTAGATTTAGCTGTGCTGAAAGTACCAAAAGGTACTGAAGATAATATTGAAATAATGGATATTTCCACTAGAGTATTCCACAAATATAATACCGGAGAAATGGTTTTAGCTGTTGGAAATCCTCTTTCAGTTGTTAATAACGTCACTTTTGGTGAGTTTTTAGGGATGATGACCATCTCAAATGCAAGTTATAGGGTCATTTACCACAATGCAATGATTCATGAAGGCTCAAGCGGTGGGGCGTTGACAGATGTTGATGGCCACTTCCTCGGCATTAATACCTGGGGCAGTCAAGATTCAGATGAAGAATCATTCGCCATTCCCAGCGATATCGTATATATGTTTTTATATAATCATGGTTTCTTTGAATAGAGAAAACGCTTGCTGGATAAGCAAGGCGTTTTGTTTAAAATAAATATGAATAAATGGCTATGAAATGAAGTAAAGTTCCTAAAAATACAAATAGATGCCAGATAAAATGTGAGTATTTAAATAAATGAAACACATAAAATATGACACCGATTGTATAAGAAATTCCACCGAACAGAATGAAATAAAAAGCTTGTGAAGAAACCTGATATAACGGACCGATAAGAGTTAATCCACTCCAACCTATAACAAGAAATAAAATCAGATGGACCCAGGCAAATTTATGGATCATGACCGCCTTTAAGACAATTCCTAAGATGATAAAAGCCCATTGGACAGCTAGTAAAATCCAACCTAAAGGTTTTTCAATCACTAAGATAAATATCGGCGCAAAGGTTCCGCCGATTAAAGCATAAATGGAAATGTGATCAAGCCTTTGAAAGACCCTTTTTACGGTCGAACCATTCCGGAATGAGTGGTATAAAGTTGACATAGTATAAAGCATTACCATCCCAAGACCGAAAATAATCGACGAAAATATTTCGGCTGTCGAGTCGCTTTTTATCAACAATAAGATAATTCCTGCGATACCTGCTAGAGCACCAACGCCATGTGATACCGCATTAGCGATTTCTTCACCTAAAGATTGTTTTTTTAGTAATTTCATAAGATCCTCTCAATGATATAAACAGTGCTAAGGTCAAACGCCTTAGCACTTGTTTTCTATTCTACAGTAATTGCTAATTCGATGGGAGAATGATTCTCAGTTGTTAATTTAATAGAACCTTTCCCGGTTATTCCGGTTGTTTTTACATAAATTCCGATTGAACCGCCGATTAAGGCCACCGATTTCGGACCGATAACTTCTAAATGTTCTGACGTTTCAATGGTGATAACGTCATTTGCGTAAATTAAATCGTTTCCGTTTTCATCTGTTTTTTTGACTACTATCCGCGTAGCGTCATATGTATCCTGATGTTTTAATAAAGAGTCATCTGCTTTGGCATCAAGAATAACCTTTTGGTTCGCACTTTTATGAACAGAAATTACACATTGGTCATTAATATAACCTTCAAATAGGTAATTTCCGCCATCCTGGCCCCAATCACCAATGTACTTCCCGTAAAAATCCATTGCCTCTTTCATGGTAATACGGTGAAAAACCATTAGATTAAACATTCGCAGTCCATTAGCAAATTTCGTCCACGGATTGGATGAATTAATCGAATTCAGGACTTTTTTGATGCGCTTTAAAACTGGTTTTTTATAATCTTTTTCATCTTCATAGATGAGATTTCCAATATAATCATCGACAATTACTGGCGCAAATGGAACAAATTTATAAGTATCCCATGCTGAATAGAAATCGTCGATATAACGTCCATTACGATAGACTTTTACATAATCGCAATTAGTGAAAATAACTGTTGGGGGAATCATCGATTTTGAATAATCTCCCATACATAAACTCGAAGCAACAGTTAATACCGGTTTTTGCGACTGCTGTGAAGCATAAACGCTAGCTGCATATTTCGGGATACGGAACATATCTAACACACCGTGGTAGCAAATTCGGTCTCCCGAGCCAAAATCAACATGTGTGTTATAGTCATTCATGCACCAACCAATTGTGCCAGAGATCAGATCGTTCTTAAAATTAGCATCAAGGACCGCTAAATGTCTCAGTGCATGGTCGCGACGTTTCTCATCGTGATCGAATTTTTTTGTTGGAAAAATATGGCCGTTGTTCTCGGTAACTAAATAAGGAACTAATCTGCCTGTTATTTTTCTCGGTTTATCTAATCCATGATTATCACCGGTATGAGAAAAATCATTATAAGTATAGACATCCTCGAGAAATTCACTCTTTTTAAAGTTTCGTACGCCGCCTAACTGGTGATAATCATCAAGCTGTCTGGCGATTTCGTTGGTTCTGGTGTAGAAATCATGGTCATCAGGAGATTCATTGATACGAACACCCCATAAAATGATAGAAGGATGATTAAAATGATGTTTAATCATTGTTGTTAAATTATCGTAGGAAAGTTCTTTGAAATGTTCGTCGCCGATATATTGCCACCCTGGAATTTCTTCAAAGACCAGAAGACCCACTTCATCACACCTGCGGATAAAATGATCGCTTTGCATATAATGTGAAGTTCTGACAATATTACAACCTAACTCATATTTAAGAATTTCGGCATCTTTTTCTTGAATCCGTTTCGGCATAGCATATCCAACATATGGATAACTTTGATGACGATTTAAACCAATCAGTTTTACTTTCCGGTTATTGAGAACGAATCCTTCTGCGGTAAATTCTGCACTTCTGAATCCAAAAGAAGTCGTCATTTGATCAAGAATGACGTTGTCAGAATTTACAGTGATTTGTAAGTCATATAACTTGGGATTATCCAAATTCCATCGGATAATTTCATCTACCTCTCCATGGGTACGATGTCTTTTTGCAAATTTCTGGTTAATTTTTTTTGATAACACTCGATTGCCCTGATCAAAAATCGTAATATCAATATCATATTCTTTTTCGGTATCATCACTCATAACGATATCTAGGTCAATCACCATCGAAGATTCACTTAATGAAGGAGCTTCTAGGGTACGGATGAAGACATTTTCGATATAATTCATTGGTCTGACGTTCAGAAACACTTCACGATAAATTCCTCCATAACAAAGGTAGTCAACGACAAAACCGAACGGCGGAACATCTTTTATCTCGTGCGAGTCAACTTTCACAAAAAGATAGTTTGCTGTATCATAAGATACAAAGTCGGTAATTTCAATATCAAACGGCGTAAAGCCGCCCTCATGGAAGAAAATTTTCTTTTCGTTTAAGTATACTTCTGCCGTCGTCATAATAGCGCCAAAGTGAAGAAACAAGCGGTTATTTTTGGCTTCTTCAGGGATATTAAGGATTCTTTTATATGACGAAACGAACTGATAATCCTTTTCATTAAAATTATTATAAGGAATCTCTTTGTTGGTATGAGGAATCATTATAGAAGTAAATTCATCTAAAGGAAAGTCGTTTTTGATATATTCTTCTTTAAAATCGGGTTTATACATCCAGTCAAAATTCAAGCCGAAATCTTTTCTCATTGTTCTATTCCTTTCGCTTTATATGGTATATTCTTGATCCGAAATCACCCATGAGCCTGACTTCAGAATTGTATCCGGTTCCGATAAATTGCTGTTTTGGAATAAATCCGTTTGATAATAAAATATCGCCGGGGATTTCAATGCTATCTGTTTCAGCAGGCATCATATAATGATTCGCCAAAAGGTTAAATAAGACACCTTTAGCAGCGATTTTTATTGGTAATGCATGTTTTATCAAATCACCGAAAATACGGAGATTAAAATATTGTGACCGGTTTTTAATTATGTATCGTCCGTCGTTATTCAGTCCGTTAACTGCAATTTTTTCTAATTGGTCATTCGGTTTGGCAAGTTTTTGGTATATTCCCACCAATGCTTCTTCTCCTGAAGGGTTGGTAACCATCCACTGACAAAGATTGGTTTCAAAAGGATTTTGAAGTCGGTAAAAAGTCCCAAACTGAAAAAGAGAACGGTGTTCTTTATAATAAGAAATTTGATTTTTAATAATATTCAAATCATGTTTTGACAGTTTAGTCAAATCGAGTTCATAACCTAATAATCCGAATGCGGCTGTATTAAAACGCGTTTCAATTGGCGTATTGCGAATAGTCTGAGCATTGGGAGCCTGACTGACATGCGCTCCCATCGTTGATGGCGGGAAGACAACTGAAGTCCCATACTGAATCATTATTCTTTCTATACCATCAGTGTTATCAGAAGTCCAGGTTTGGGGCATATAATAAAGCATCCCCAGATCAAAACGATTCCCGCCGCTAGCGCAGGATTCAAATAATATATGAGGAAATTTTTTAGTGAGTTTTGATAATAGTTCATAAAGTCCTAATATATAGCGATGCCAAATCTCACCTTGATTATCTGCGGATAGATGGTGACTGAATACATCGGTAAAACTTCGATTCATGTCCCATTTGCAATAAACAATGTTTGCTTGATCAAATAAAGTCGACAGGCTTTCGAATAAATAATCTCTAACATCCTGTCTTGATAAGTCAAGAACTAACTGATTGCGGCCTAAACTAGGCGTTCTTTCTGGATGAAATATAGCCCAATCGGGGTGGATTCTATATAAATCACTATCAGGATTAACCATTTCCGGTTCAACCCAAATACCAAAAGATAAGCCTAATTTATTAATTTTTTCTGCTAGTCCGTCAATACCAGACGGGAGTTTTTTTTTATTGACGCGCCAATCACCTAAAGATGATGTATCGTCATTACGCTTCCCAAACCAACCATCATCAAGTACAAATAGTTCAACACCTAATTTTTTAGCTTTTTTTGCCAGTTTAAGAAGTTTATGTTCATTGAAATTAAAATAGGTAGCTTCCCAATTATTAATCAGAACGGGGCGTTCTTTATTCTGCCACTGTGGAGAAACTATATGTTTCTTTATTAATTCATGAAAGTTTTGACTGAGTTTCGATAATCCTTGAGATGAATAAGTCAAAACTGCTTCAGGAGTAATAAATGTTTGATTAGGATTTAAATTCCAATAGAAATCAAACGAATTAATTCCCATTAAAAAACGCAGAAGCCCGTGAGGATTTACTTCGGAGCTAGCCTCAAAATTACCACTATATATGAGGGCAAATCCGTAGCATTCACCATGTTCTTCGGTCGTATTCTTTCGTAATAAACCTACAAAAGGATTATGATCAGAGGAAGAGACTCCTCTTTTACTATCAATTTTAACTATTCCATACGTTAAATCGCGATGATGGATATGTCTTTCCTTAATCCATGATCCATCTAGAGATATCATGTCGAACTGATGTTCATCATAATCTACCTGAACACTTAGGGCTTTTTCTATCATTATTTTGTCATTATTTAGATTTGTAATGACGGCACGCCGAGTCAAAACATCAATATCTTCAAATACCGAATAATATAAATCAATCTGTATTTTAGCTATATTGTCCTTTAATGTCACTCTTAAAGTTTGACATGATTCATCAGTACCATTAGACTCTGGCATAGAATCAAAAGATGGCTTACCATCTAATATCTGATGACTTTCATAAAAAAAATCCGTTATTCTTGATCCATCTGGTAAACGAAAATGAAACATTGGATCACGGAAATCTCCCTTTCCATATGTAGATAATTCTAGGAGCGCCAAATTTAGGTTAAAGGTACGGTCATTTTGATTATATATGACTTGAGAACCGACCTCGATATTAAATTTTGCAATTAAAACAGAAATATCATTAGGGTTACTGATTAATTTTCCATAATAAAGATGAGAAAAATGTCCTGTAGGAAGGACACTCATTAAATAACTGAAATTTTTACCGGACAGATGAAAATGTTTCGAATCCTCATTATAAATAATCATTATATCACCATAAAAAGACATTATATTTTAATAGATAAGTTATCATAAAAGATTCATTTTTAAAAGACATAATCAAGAAATCATAATTAATTATCGGAAGAAAGTGAAGAAATTACATAGAATTTATAAAAAGGCCTGATTACAAACCATATAAGAATAAAACCGTAGACAAATTGCAAAACGACGGAAACAATTAATAACCAAGACTCGCTATATGCTGAAGTGGCTAAAACATTGTCAATTAATACAGCAGATAAATAAGCGGGCGAAATAACCATGAAATATTGTGCACTTAGAGGAATTAATCCATTTGAAAACAAAATAGCTGAAGCAGAAAATACCAATATATATACTAGATAATTTAAAGTAAGCGTCGAAGATTTCCGACTGATAATCGTTAAAGACAATGCAATAATTATATGTAATACAGCACCGAGCATAAAAATTAAATACAGGAGAAAATAATTCGTACTGAATCCAATGAACCTTAATACGATTGTGAAAGCAGTGATAGGAATGAGTTCAACAATAGCTGCAGCCAATATTTTCGCTAATACTATGAATATTGGTTTTAAGCCACTAGTATTTTGAGGAAGTAAGGTATGTTCTTCTCTTCCAATAAACATAGAAATCGAAAAAATAATGACTGGTAGAATAAAAATATTAAAATAAATAAAGTTCGATTTGTCCAAATCAGGAAAGACAGCCATCGCCATAGCAAAAAGAAAGGTTAAAATGCTGACAAAAAGAACCATTCGATACTCGTAAAGATATTTTAAATCATTATACAAGTATTTTAAGAAGGTTTTCATCCTAAATTCACCCCTGTTTCAATTTTAAATATTTCATCAGAAAGTGCTTTTTTTGTTTCAAATGATAAAATTTTATAATTTTCGATTATTTTCTTAAAAAAATCAATATTAAAGTTATCATTTGAAAAAGCAGCCATTTTCACTAAATTATTGTCAAAATACTTAATTATATGAGTTATTTTACCATATTTTTCGAGAAGTTCATAGACACTTTTGATATTTATCAAATGCCCATTTGCAATAAAGCCAATTCGATCAGATATTTCGGATATATTTTGTAATCTTCTAGAAGACAATACAATCGAGTAACCTAAATTTTTCCATTTTTTTAAATATGAACTTATAATTGAAATTTCCTCGTCCGTAGAATAATCAAATAAATCATCAATAATAATATATGTTTTGTTTGACTTGAACTTTATATAAAGTTCGATATATTTACGTTCTGATTCTTTCAAAGAACTTAATTTCTTATGAGAATCAATATTTATAGATAAATCATCCATAAATAAACGTAAATCTTCATCGATCTCACGTGATTTCGAAAAACGTTTCAAGTTCCAAAGTAATGATTTGTTATATTTGATGTCAAAAGCGATATCTGCTTTGTCTATTCTAAATTTTTCATAAACCTCTGATATAAAATATGTTTTTCCAGAGGATTTAGGCCCAATTATCGACAATATTTCATTTGATTTTGTTTGTAAAAGCACTTCATTAAAAATTGATTTATTCATAAAGAAATTGTTTATTTCGGATTTAAAGGAATTCTCGGTTATAAGAATGTTTTTTCTTATTCCTGACAAAAGAAATTTAACTATTTTATCTGAATATCTTTGTTGAACGTCATTTTTAATATATGAATCATAGTTATAATAAGTAATCTCAATTTGATACAGAAGAAACTGAATATCATCGGGATTCATCATCATCATCTGTTTAAGATAATCATTTTTTAGTTTAGTTAAAAAAATATCAATGAGTGGAGACTCAGATTTACAGATTATTAATTTTTTAAAATCAGGACTTTCATTATAAAAATTTCTAATAAAAGAAATATAAAGAGGATTTTCAGTATATAACTCATATTGAGACTCAAAAAGAATGTTCAAGTATAACTCAAAAGTATTATTATTAAGAATAATTGAATTTAATCGATGTATCGATTCATATTGTTTAACAATGATGTCATAAAATAACGCGATGTACAAATCGGTTTTGTCATTATATCGATAATAGAAACTTCCTTTATTAAAATTGCTATTTTTTATGATTGAGTTTAAAGAAGCTACATCAAAAGAAAATGCTGAAAACTCTTTAATAGTCTCATTATATAATTCTGTATTTGCCTTTAAAAAATAAGTTTTATCTAACATAATTCAAGTCCCTCATTATAATTAAACCATTTGGTTTAGACCACGTGGTTTAATAATAACATGTTCCTTAAAAACTTTCAATATAAACTTATAAAAAAACACCATTCAGATATCATTGAATGATGTTTCGTTGTAGATATTGTTAATTACCTAAATCTTTTACCTAACTTATTTTGTAAAAACATCGCTAACTGGTTTAAATCTTGAGGATTTTCAAATTTATTCAAATCAACAATATGAGTTTTTTTATTAATATCGTTAATGATATAAAACTCTTTATATTTCTGTATCCTTACGATTTCTTCGTATTGTAATCTAGTTTCTTTTGTTCTAAATATTGAAACATAATCACTTGTAAATACATATTTTTGAACTATTGGATTATTTACAATCGGACTTCTCTTTAAAGCTCTCATCGTTGTCAATTTTTGTATCACTACTGTTAGTATGAAATATCCAAGTAGAATTCCCAGTAAAATGATCCCGTTTAGCCAATTGTTTATAGCAAACATATATATTGATAAAGCTAATGTTATTGCTCCAATTATTAGAAAGTTTTTCTTTAAAAAATCGATTAAATAGTATTTATTGTACCTCAATATGAGATCCTTATCATAAAGTGTATTGTTTATAATATTCATATTTTTCCTCTTTATATATTGATTTTCTTAAAAATTAATGGATACAGACCGATTCCGATAAATACCATTGCAGTATAACGTAACGTATCGAATAACAACGATAATGATGCTTCGAATAGCTGACCTTCAGAAAGATTTACAGGATTTACAATTAACTTGAATATTTCTTTTAATCCAATACGTATTATCATAACCACTACAACACCCAAAATAAAACGAACAATATTTTTCCATAAAATCCTGTGTTGTGTAAAATTAACATACTTCTTTTCAAAATTAATCCCGATGACAAAGCCTGATATAGTTCCCAGCATTTTAAGTGTGGATTCTAATTTGTCATATAAATTTTCGGCGTTATTCAATGTCGATGTTGAGGTTATAGTAAATAGCGTAATTAAATACATAACGACTCCAAAAGCTATTGCTGCGTAAATAATGTATTTATACAGTTTGATACTAGGCTGGTTTTTCTTAAAATATTGATACCCACCCCAAGAGATTCCTATTCCAAGTAATCCTCCAACTAATACATCACTTAAGTAATGAACCCCTAGATACATTCTGCTTATTGCGACTAAAACAACAATGATTATTGAAGTTATCGTAATCCATCTTTTTTTTAACCAAATCGAAATTGATCCAAATGTACTAGCTGCTCCTTGTGTGTGCCCACTAGGAAATGAATACCCTCCTGCAGTCTCTTGTCTAATCGCTTCTATTCGACTGTCAACTACATAAGGACGATTACGCTGTACTATTGTTTTTATTAAAGCATTTAGTACAAGCGATATAAAAACTGTTATACCGACTTGTTCTCCTATTTTTTTATCGTAGCACCAATAAAGAACTCCAAGCATTCCGATAATGATTAGTTCTTCACCAAACATAGTAATAAATTCAAATAATGCATCCAAAAATCCATTACGAAATGATTGTAGCCATAGAATAATCTCAATTTCAAAGCCCATATTTGTAATTCTCCTTATTTGACATATTTATCTATTGCTATTGCAACACCATCAAATACATTAGACAGCGTTGTAACTTTTGCAGCAGAAATAACTTCTTTTTTGGCATTACTAACAGCGACTCCTAATCCGGCAAATTCAATCATTGAAATATCGTTTTCTTCATCTCCAAAGGCAATGATTTCTTCTTGAGGAATTGATAGTAAATTTGATAAATAAATTAAAGCGTGGCCTTTTGAACCTTCTTTATGAAAAATCTCCAGAAGTTGATCTGAACTTTTTACTACACTGTAATTACTTGAGATAAAATCAGGAATATTAGTCTTAACATGGTCAAGTTTGGTTTTTTCATCATATATTAAAAGCTTGTAGATGTCATCTTCTTGGTCATATTCATCTACATTTATTTTTTTGATTTCTACTTCTTTGGGTTGATGATCTTCTAAGGTATATTTTATGTCGTTTGAAAGAAACAATCTGTTTTCTCCAAAGATGTGATACTTTATTTGTTGATCCTTAAGTGAGTAGATAATTTGTTTTATATCTTCTTTTTTTAAAGTAATTTTCATAAGCACTGTGAATGGATGTGTTTTAACAGTGAGTACTCCGTTATAACAAATAAAATAAGCTTTATTATATGATAATAAATCGAGAGGTTTAGTTAATCTGACAATTTCGGCGTATGTTCGTCCAGAAGCAATAACAATTATTTTATTTTCTTTTTTTAATCTCTCAATGGTATGGATTGTTTTTTGAGATAAAGCAGAACGAGAATTTAGTAAAGTACCATCTAAGTCCGTTACAATCATTTGATATGTCATAAAGCACCTGTCATTAATGTTTCATCTAAATTATTCTATCATTATATAAAGAAATTTTCAATGAAATAAGTCATGCTAATTATAAAGAAAAAAGAAATCTGAATAATCAGATTCCAATTTACTGTTATGCATTCGTCTTGCTGATATCAAGATTAATTCTTCCATCTTTGATTTCAATGATACGATCAGCTTTTTCAGCGATGTGACGATCGTGAGTAATAATGATAAAAGTCGTTCCAAACTGTCGGTTAATTTTTCTTAACAATTCATAAACTTGTTCAGTTGAGTCACTATCAAGATTTCCAGTAGGTTCGTCCGCTAAAATGATTTTCGGATTATTCATTAAACTTCGCGCAATCGCAACGCGTTGTTGTTGTCCACCACTCATATTAATTGCTAAATTATTTTTGACTTTTGTTAATCCGACGATATCGAGCAATTCATTAGCGTATTTAATCGTTTCTTCGGTAACTGGTCTTTTAGAAATACGATAAGGCATTAACACATTTTCCAAAGCAGTAAACTCAGGTAATAAATAATGAAACTGGAAAATAAATCCTAAAGATTCGTTTCTTAACACTGCTATTTCAGTGTTACTCATATTTTTCGTATTTTTACCATTAATGATGATATCTCCTGAAGTTGGACGATCAAGGCTGCCTAATATATTTAGCAAAGTTGATTTTCCACTTCCAGACTGTCCAATGATTGAATTGAACGAACCTTCTTCAAAAGCTAAATTAATTCCAAACAAAACTTGTGTCTTTATTTTCGTTCCGTATATTTTAGTAATTTCTTATAATTCCATGATGTTAGGCATTTCTAATCACCTCGATAACACTTAATTTAGAAGATTTTCTCGCTGGAATGAGGGAAGCTCCAAGAGAAGCGACAATTGCGATAACGGCAGATAAAGCAATAAAGGCAGGATCAATAAATAAAGGTACTACAGGTGTTCCATCTGAATTAAGTGCGAATGTGGTGAAAGCATATGATAGGCCTAAACCTAGAAGCACACCGAACACTGCTCCCAAAACTCCTAAGATCAATCCTTCAAACAGGAAAATAAGACTGGCATCACCGTTTTGAATACCCATTGCCTTAAGAATACCGATTTGCTTTGATTTTTGCATAACGATGATGGCTAAAATACTCGCAATCGCTAAAACAACTGAAATCATGACAAATACTTGTATCATTATACTTGAAATGCTTTGTCCTTGTAGTCCGCTCAATAATTCTTCATTACTTTGAATCCAGTTAGAAACAGTTGGTATTCCTTCTCCGTCATTGACGAATTGATTTTCTACTGAAGCACTGATAACTTCTGCATCAAAAATTAAGTCATCTTCTATTTGTGATTCAATAGAATCGACTACGTTTCCAACACCTAACGAAGTCTGAACGGTATTTAGACCAGTTATAGCCCAAGCGGTATTAATCGCCGAAACTTTAAAATCGAAAAATCCAACGATTGTGACTTCCGTAGCGCCAATGGTAGGAATATCAAAAGTTATCTGATCATTTAGGTCAATATTTAAACTATCTTTAAATCCAATTCCAAGCGCAATTTCATTGATTGCCGTAGGAATTCTACCTTCAGTGATTTTTTCATTAAATGAATAGATTTGATTTGCGGATTCAAAATCAAATCCCCGCATTACAACTGGTGAAGTGTCTGTTCCTTCTAATAGCGTTCCCCTAGCAGTAATGGTTGGTGAATAAATCTTGATTCCGTCGACATTCGTGGATAACGATGTAATAATATCGCTGTAATCCGATAAATATTCTCCAGTTGGAGCCTGAATCGTTATTTGTGATGAATTACCAATGGTCTTATCAACCAGACTTTTTTGGAGTCCTGATATCAAAGAACCGATAAAGACCTGAACAGAAACACCAATGGCAATTCCCAAGATGATAAACCATGTTTGAAATTTCCCAGATTTAAGAAATCTGACAGCTATTGAAAATGCAAGTTTCATATCTATACCTCTTTAGCAATATCAAAGACATTTTCTGCCTTGATCATGTAGTAATCATGTTCAACCTGGTTAATCGCTCCTTGTTGTAAGAAGGCTTGACCGCCGATAATAATTTTTACGTGAGGATATTGTTTTCTAATTTCTTGAGCAATGAGTTTTGTGACGACGATATTATAGTAGTTGGTTACGCTGATAGCGACATAATCAGGTTTATATGCTTTAATCGCTAAAATAATATCGTTTTTTGGCGTGTTTGCGCCGATATACTGACTATTAAATCCGGCAATCTGAAAGTAATTATTAACGATGATAGCACCAATTTCATGGTATTCTTCAGATGGTGTAAAAATGACAACTTTTTTGTCAATCTTATTAATTGATTTTCTTCTTTCAATCACTTTCGGATAAGTGCATTCAAGAATTGTTCTGATAATAGACGTTCTAGAATGTTCTTTCCAAATGCAGATTTCCTTATCTTCTTCTTTACATACAAAAGTATGTTGAGCAGGAACAAGTAATTCCATATATACCTGTTCAAGTGTCAGTAATTTTTCATCCAGTAATTTTAATACATAATTGACGGAATTGTCTTTGTCTTCTTGACTTAAATATTCTTCGAATTTTTCAAAATATTGGTTCATATTATCTCTCCATTTATTCTTTATTTATATCTACAAAAAAGTAATATGAATTCATTAAATATTTTTGTTCATACTTAACCGATAAATCATATAAAAACTTCTTTATTAAAACCAAAGCAGAAATGTCTTCTTTCACTTTTTTAATTAGCTGAGTATATTCACTTTTCTCTTCATCTGAAGCTATCTTTTTAAAATAACCATATACGTGTTCACAGGCATTAATCACTTGACCCGAGGTCAAATTTGATTGAAATGCCAAATCAATTAGTCGATAAAATTCAGTGACAGGATAATCGTTTTTATTATTTAACAACTGACGTATTTCCTGATAAATGACCGGATTTCGTTCAAGAACAGCGTATTTATACAATGACCATTCGTGCTCAAGATATTTAATATGTGGATTTGTTCGATTCAAATTTTCGAATCTATATTTGTCTAAATCATTAATTATTGGATTCATTTTCCACCATAAAATTGAATAGCTGACATAAGATGAATAATGATTTTTATATCATAGTAAATATATCATATATGTGATTTATTTACAATTTAATTGCTTAATTTTACTCTATAAAAAAACGACTTAAAAAAGTCGTAATTCTTACTATATCAATTGATTTGTATTTAATTTCATCAAGCATGTATCGATATTGTTTTTGACCAGCATTGCCAGGTCTGCAGTATCCATTTCTTTATATTCATTCTCGGTTATCGGCGGCAGAATAACGACTTTTACTTTAGCAATTCCTTTTCTGCCTTTACGATAAATTTCATGCATATTATATAAACATACTGGAATAATATCAGCCTTGGCTTTCGTAGCTAATTTAAATGACCCAGGTTTAAAATCAATTGTTTCGTGTGAATAAGTTCTTTTCCCTTCTGGAAAAATTCCAAAAGGCTGTCCGTTTTTAACTGCTTTTATTCCTTCAACGATTGAATTCAGAGCGCTTTTGTCTGCGACTCGAGAAATTGGGATACATCCGATGCCTTCTAATACCATTTTAATAATTTTAACTTTGAACAATGATTCTTTTGATATAAAAGCTACTGGATGATTGTTAAAAACCTGCTTAATATAGATTGGATCTGAATACTCAATGTGATTAGAATAAACGACGAATTTATTGTTTTTCGGAAGGTATTCTTTACCTATAACTTCGACTTTTACACGATAAAAGACTTTGTAAATGTATCTTGAATAAAAAGTCAAAAGATGATGCTTAAACATTCCTTTCGGGTTTCTATTTCCAGCGATAAGAAAAGCGACGATAAAAAAGATAAATAATAAAAGTGTAATAATTATAAATGACAAAATAAATAATGCCAGCACAATTATCACATTGATGACTAAACTTAATGATGGATTAATAGCGTTATATCCTATAAAAGTTAATAAAATGCTAAAAATTATGTGGAGTATAAATAAAATCATCGAGTTGACTTCCTTTCATATACACAAAAACAGAGTTCATCTACGCATTTTTTAGATATTAAAACAAAAAGATTATGATCAAAATCGTTTAAATATGTATCTCCCTGATAAGCCTTAGGTATTTCGGTAATATATAATCTATCTGCAAATGGCATCGCTGATTCAAAAACAGATTTTCCGCCAATGACAAAGATATCTTCCTCTATATGATTATTTATATAGCTCCCGAGATCATGAATTGTTTCAACTGAAGGGTGTATGTTGTCTCGGTGAGATAGAACAACATTTTTACGATTAGGTAAAGGTTTATTATTCCGTTGCATAATTGAATCAAAAGTGGCTCTTCCCATAATAACCGTCTTATATAAAGTGACAGATTTAAAATACTTTAAATCCTCAGGATAGTACCATGGCAGATTCTGATTAGACCCGATTAATCGATTTATATCCCACGCCCATATTAGATTTACCATTACACCGCCACCTTGCCTTTAATCGCCGGATACGGGTGATAATCTTCCAATTCAAAGTCTTCATAGAGAAAATCTTCAATTGAACTAACATCACGCTTAATTATCATTTTTGGCAGTGATCTTGGCTCTCTTGATAACTGAAGGTTAATTTGGTCAAGATGATTCAAATAGATGTGAGCATCGCCAAAAGTATGGATAAATTCCCCTGGTTCTAGTCCAGTTATTTTTGCAATCATCATTGTTAATAGTGCATACGAAGCAATATTAAAAGGAACGCCAAGAAATGCATCGGCACTGCGTTGATATAACTGACAAGATAATTTATTGTCATTTACATAAAACTGAAACATTGCATGACATGGTGGTAAAGCCATTTTATCAATTAAAGCAGCATTCCATGAGTTGACAATAAGACGTCGGCTATTGGGGTTACGTTTGATTTCGTCGATGACCCATTTTAACTGATCAACGATACGTTCTTTTCCTTCAAATCCTCGCCATTGTTTTCCATAAACAGGACCTAAATCTCCATATTTAAGAGCGAACTGTTCATCATTTTTGATTTTATCAATAAACTGATCCATTGTTTCATTATCATAATCTTTAGATTTCTGAAAGGTAGCATATGGCCAGTCGTTCCATATTTTAACATCATTTAAAACTAGATAACGGATATTAGTATCTCCCTTAATAAACCAAAGCAATTCATGAATTATCGATTTTAAATGTATTTTTTTGGTTGTTAATAAAGGGAATCCTTCAGATAAATTAAAACGCATCTGATAGCCAAAACACGATATCGTTCCCGTTGCGGTCCTGTCATCTTTCTGAGAACCTTTTTCTAGGATAAATTTAATAAAATCCTGATATTGTTTCATGATTATCACCTAATGCAAATTATATCATTGATAAGTCATTTTAACAAAAGAAAAAGATACAAAATGTATCTTAGTCTTTGTTATTGCTTATAAAAGATATTTTTTCGACAATAATTTCCGGATAACTAAAAATCTTTTGATTATCAGCAACGTAATCCTTTTGTGCTAGTCTGGCCTTAATGCCAATGATTGAACCTTTCTTACAGTAATCGACTGTCGCTTCTGCAATCCCACTCCATAACGTACAATTAAAAAAATCAGTTTCATATTCGTTTGTTTCACCGCTTTTAAAAGCGCGCTGAACTGCGAGACGTATCGTTGTTACCGAACGACCTTCTTCAGTTTTTCTTAATTCCGGATCAGATGTAAGTCTTCCTACTAAAATAACTTGATTTAACATTAAAAAAACCTCCTTTTTTATATTCTACACAAAAAAGGAGGTTATCTATAATCGCAGAAATGATGAAGCATTCCGGTTAAATATATATAATTTATCAAAAAAGGATAAAAGATATACTAAATTTGCTTCTTTAAAGTAACTATTATCAATTTATATATAAAATTAAATGATTATTGAATAATTGATTAAAATTTAATTTCTACATCCTGTTTTTTAATATCCTCGGTTTCATAATATGGTCTTTGTTCCATATGAATAGAGTTAGCCACGATAGACTGAGGAAAAGATACTACCAAATGATTTAAGTGAGTAACATTCGCATTATAAAGTCTTCTTGCGGCCTGAAGATGTTCTTCAGTATTTGTTACCGCAGCCTGAAGTTCTTTAAAGACGGTATTTGCTTTTAAATCTGGGTATTGTTCAACCACAACATCAAGACCTGAAGAGACTTCATTAAGCTGTTTAGTGAATTCCTGTTTATCTTCTAAAGAAGCATTATTCGGAATTCCTCCTCGCCATTTAACAACATTTTCAAGTGTTTCTGCTTCGTGTTTTGCGTATCCTTTAGTGATTTCCAACATTTTTGTTAACATATCATAACGTTTTGTCAACGCTACATCGATGCCTGATTCCGCTTCCTGTACTTTTAAATCAAGATGACGTAATTTATTCATTGTTGCAATAAACCAAAGAACGATGATAAAGATTAAACCCAATAAAAAGAAAAGTATGCCCAAACCTAAACTAGATAAAAAAATCATGTGTACCTCCTGTATTACTATTTTTGAATGTTATACTAATTATAACCTAAATATCTAAAGTCGTACAATTTATTTTTTATTTAAAAGTTAAACAAGCTTTAATTGCTTTTTGCCAACCTGAATATAATTCTTTTCTCATCGAATCATTCATCGTTGGTTTATATATTTTATCGATTCCCCACATTGACTTTATATCAGAAATAGTCCAGAAGCCGACTGCCAATCCAGCTAAGAAACAAGCACCTAAAGCAGTGGTCTCACTAGTCATCGGTTTATCAATATAAGCATTGAGGATATCACTCTGAAACTGCATTAAAAAATCATTATTAGAAGCCCCGCCATCAACACGAAGTCTTGTTAGTTTTATTTTTGATTCTTCTTCCATAACTGATAAAACATCTTTTGTTTGATAAGCAATTGCTTCAAGCGTTGCACGGATGATATGTTCTCTTTTAGTTCCTCTAGTCAGTCCAAAAATTGCGCCTTTGACATTTTTTTCCCAATAAGGTGTGCCTAATCCAACAAATGCTGGAACTAAATACACCCCCAGATTTGAATCAATGGCTTTTGCATATTCTTCGGATTCAGGAGAAGTTTTAATTATTTTAATCCCATCTCTAAGCCATTGAACTGCAGAACCAGCCACAAAAATTGAGCCTTCAATAGCATATGTGATTTCATTATTTAATCCCCAGGCAATAGTTGTTAATAATCCTTTTTGTGAAAACGAAGGTGTTTTTCCGGTGTTCATTAACATAAAACAGCCAGTTCCATAAGTATTCTTAACATCACCTTTATTAAAACAAGTTTGTCCGAAAAGTGCTGCCTGCTGATCACCGGCAATGCCAGCTATTGGGACCTCAACATTAAAAAATGCATTTTTTGATGTCATTCCATAAATCATCGACGAATCCTTGACTTCTGGTAACATGGATTTGGGAATAGTCAGTATTTTTAACAGTTCATCATCCCATGTCAAATTGTTAATGTTAAACATCATCGTTCTCGATGCGTTTGAATAATCGGTGATATGTTTCTTTCCATTAGTTAAATTCCATACCAGCCAAGTATCAACAGTCCCAAAGAGCAATTCATTTGCTTCAGCCATCGCCCTTGCACCTTTGACATTATCAAGTATCCATTTAACTTTTGTTCCAGAAAAGTAAGGATCAATTAACAGCCCTGTTTTCTTTTTTACGAGCGCTTCATATCCCTGTGATTTTAAATCCTCACAAATCTGATTTGTCTGTTTACTTTGCCATACGATGGCATGATAAACTGGTTTACCCGTTTTTTTATTCCAAACGATAGTCGTTTCACGCTGATTGGTAATTCCGATTCCAGCGATTTGATTTGGCAGGATTTTTGATTTCATTAAACACTCTGAAATACAGACCGAGACAGATCCCCATATTTCTTGAGGATCATGAAGAACAAATCCAGGTTCTGGAAAATACTGATTGAATTCGTGTTGAGATTTGCAGACTATCTTCCCTGTTTTATCGAACACAAGCGCTCGAGATGAAGTAGTCCCCTGATCTATTGCCAAAATATATTTTTCCATTATTACACCTCACAATTTATTATTATAACAAAAAGCATGTTAAATTTATATCGACAATGTTATAATTATTATAATAAATAGAAGGTTTTGGAGGAAAATATGGAACAAAAGATTTTTCAAGATTCAATGAAAAATAATATTCACGTATATATTTATCACGCAAAGACTGAAACCATCAAAGGCATCGTCCAGATTGTTCATGGCGCTAGTGAACATTTATTAAGATACGGATTGTTTGCGGAATTTTTAAATCAAGCCGGATATACTGTTATAGGCTCTGATTTGCTTGGACATGGTTTGTCTACGCCTACAAATGATTACGTTCATTACAGCGATCGCGGAGGACATTTATTAGCGCTAGAATCAGTCACTTTGGTTAAAGATTATATTACTGAAACTTATCCAGAGATTCCAGTTTATATTTTAGGACATTCAATGGGTTCATTCATTGCAAGGTATATGATAATCAAATACCCAGGATTTTATAACAAAGCCATTATCTCAGGAACAACCTATACTCCTTCATTAGTCGTTCAAGGTGGTATCTTTTTATGTAATCTCATCAAACTTTTCAAAGGTCCTAAACATATTTCTCAGACTGTTCAGAAAATGGCGATTGACGCCTGTCCTGCAAAAATGTATAAAGATGGAATTATTAAAGAACGTGATGTAGAATGGCTGACAAAAGATGCAAAAATTCAAGATTATTACGCATCTAGTCCGATGTGCGGACAGCCATTTACAGTAACTGCTAACCGTGATATGTTCAAATGGATGGCTTTTGTAGATAAAACAAGCAACATCAAAAAAGGACATCTTGATCAGCCAATATTCTTCGCATCCGGTCAAAAAGATCCTTTATCTAACTATGGAGATAGTGTTAACTTACTAGTCAATAAATTCAAATCAATAGGTTATCGTCGAATTCAGTTTAAACTTTATGAAAATGATCGTCATGAAATATTGAATGAAACAGATAATCAAAAGGTATATCAGGATTTTCTTGATTTTATCGAAGCCTAATCAAAGCGGACGTTGTCCGCTTTTTATTTTCATTCTCATGAATATCGACAGACTTTTATCTTTCGTTACTATAATGTGATCAGCAACGGGTATTTGCATCATATCGCCGGCTTCAATCATTCTTTTTGTCATTTCAATATCCTGCATAGAAGGTTCAACATCGCCAGAAGGATGATTATGGGCTAAAATAATCTGATAGGCTGAACATTTAACTGCATATTTAAATATTTCACGAGGATGAACGAGAGATTGGTTGAGTCCGCCTTTAAATATCTCTCTTTTTTCGATAATCTGGGTTTTTGTATCGAGATAAATAGCTACTAAAACTTCTTGTTTTAATGAGCCAATTTCATGTCTCAGTAATTCAAAAACATCATATTGCGATGAAATCCGTTTTGATTCAGTAACATGCGATAACGATCTTTTTCCTAATTCAACGGCTGCCAGTAACATAATCGCTTTTGCCTGACCTATTCCTTTAATTTGTGACAATTCATCAATTGAAAGATCGATGAGTTTATTGATACCTCCATATTCATACTGAAGTTTTTTAGCGAGTTCAATGACCGATACTTCCTTATATCCAGTTCGTAATAAAATCGCTAATAATTCAAAATCAGCTAGATTTTTAGCGCCTATTTCAATTAACCGTTCACGTGGACGATCAGATAGCGGCATTTCTTTGACTAAATACATCATATCATCTCCTAATAAAAATATCTCACCATGAGGTGAGATATTTTACTTATAATTTGAGTAGATATGGCCTAATATAGGAAACGAAATACAAAGAACCTGTGATGACTAAGACTTCATTTTCCTTTAATGTTTCGGTTAAAGCATTAAAAGCTTTAATCGCATCTGCATGCTGAAATTTATTACTACTATGACTTTCATCATAAAGTTCCTGAGCCGTTGCACTTCTATGATAGTCAATCTGAGTGAAATGAAATTCATCAACTAGTGTGTCTAGCTCGTTAATAATTTTATAGTGTTCTTTATCATGCATCATACAAAACAAACATTTGATTTTGTAATCAGCATATACCAATTTCAGCGATGAAACTAATGATTCGATTCCACCAATATTATGTGCTCCGTCAAGGACAATGTTTTGACGGAATATTTCGAATCTACCTGGCCACTTTGTATTTAGTAACCCTTGATAAATATTACGCTCGTTAACTGTTATTTCCTTCATCCCACTGAGCGTATCGACGCACATTATTGCCAAACTAGCATTTTTAATCTGGTGAAGTCCGGTTAAGTTAAGTCGATATCTCGTTTGCTGAAACATAAATTCAGTAGTTATGCCAACCTTAATTTCAGAGATGTCCTCTGGGTTAATCATGATTAATTGCGAATTCTTTTCATTGCATGTTTTTTCAAATAATCCTTTGAGATTCGGATTATCTTCTGTGGTAACTAAAGGACGGTTTTGTTTGACAATTCCTAATTTATTCAGCGCAATGCTTTCTAAGGTATTGCCAAGTTGTTTCATGTGGTCGTAAGAAATGTTAGTAATGACACTAATCATCGGGTCAATCACGTTTGTTGCATCGAGAAGTCCGCCAAGTCCGACCTCGACGACGGCAATGTCAATATTTTTATCACGGAAATACAAAAATGCCATTAAAGTAAGAATTTCGAAAAAAGTGATGGAATCCTGATAATTCTGATAAACCTGATCCCACAAATCTTTCAGAATATTTGCATAATAGACGACTTCTTCATCAGAAATGAACTCGTTATTTATCCCAATTCTTTCGTTGAATTTGACGACATAAGGTGAGGTATAAATACCGACCTGATAGCCAGCATCATACAGGATATTTTTTATAAAGTTTGTCGTAGAACCTTTTCCGTTTGTCCCTGCAACATGAATTGACCGAAAGGTTTTTTCAGGATGATTGAGGAGTCTGCAGGCAAGGTTCATTCTCACCAAATCGAGTTTTTCACCAAAACGGTGAGCATTCTCAATCCAGGTTACTGCTTCTTGAAAAGTATTAAACATTGGAGTTTTTTAATGCCTCGATTCTCGATTTGGTTTGGCGGTATGATTCTTGATAATCTTTTTGTTTTTGAGTTTCAACCGCTATTTTTCCCTGTGGAGCTTTAGATAAAAAATTAGAATTTGACAACATCGACTGACTTCTGGCTATTTCTTTTTCCAGACGATCGAGTTCTTTTTCCAATTTCGTGATTTCAGCATCGATATCGACAAGCGAGCCTAATGGTAAATAAATAATCGCCTGAGGCAAAATAACCGATAAAGCCTGATCAACAGCTGGGATATTCTGAGAAATAAGGAGCGTTTTTGGATTGATAAACTTTTCTAAATACTGGCTGTTATCAATTAGATATTTCATCGTTTCAAAAGTGTCGGTTTTTATAACAATGTCAATGGGCTTCGATAAACCGACATTATAATCATTTCTAATAGTCCTGACTCTTTTAATAATCTCAAATAAAACATCGATGGTTTGATCTTGATCAAAAACCAAATTTGTTGGTTCCGGCCAGGAAGAAATCATGATAGATTCTTCAGCATGAGGAAGCAATTGATAAATTTCTTCCGTGACAAAAGGCATGAAAGGATGAAGCATTTTTACAATAGCGGTTAGAACATGAATCAGAACTGATTTTGTAGTATTCGAGTCAGCTGCTAATTTTGCCATTTCAACATACCAGCTGGCAAAATCATTCCAAGTAAAATTATAGATTAATTTTGCTGCTTCGCCAAACTCAAATTTTTCATAAAAACTATCAACATTAACAATAGTTTCATCTAGTTTCTGAATAATCCACTGATCAGCAACGTTAAACTTACTCTTATCAATGATGATATCAGACAGTTTCATTCCTTCGGTATTCATGAGAACGAAGCGAGAAATATTCCATAATTTATTGATAAAATTCCAGCTCGATTCTACTTTTTCTTCCTCATACCGTAAATCCTGTCCCGGACTTGAATTTGTCGAAATAAAGTAACGTAATGAATCTGCCCCATATTTCGATATAACATCAAATGGATCGATTCCATTACCAAGGGATTTGGACATTTTTCGGCCTTCTGCATCGCGAATTAAGCCGTGAATCAGGCAATGTTTAAAGGGAGACTGGTTTGTAAATTCAATCGACTGAAATATCATTCGAGCAACCCAAAAGAAAATAATGTCATATCCGGTAACTAAAACGTCAGTTGGAAAGTAACGTTCGTAAGCTTCGGTTTTTTCCGGCCAACCCAATGTAGAAAATGGCCATAAAGCTGAAGAAAACCAAGTATCAAGGACGTCTTCATCCTGAACCCATCCTTCTCCTTCAGGAGCCTTAGTTCCGCAGTATATCTCTTCTTTCCGATACCATACCGGAATACGGTGACCCCACCATAATTGCCTTGAGATGCACCAATCATCAATATTGTTCATCCAGTTTAAAAACGTTTTGGTAAAGCGTTCAGGTACGAATTCAACGGTACATTGATTAATTGCATTTTTAGCTAATTCGTCCATTTTTACAAACCATTGTTTTGATAATCTCGGTTCAGCGATGACGCCAGTTCTTTCACTATGTCCGACACTATGGATATGTTTATCAACTTTGACTAAAAGACCTGATTCTCGTAAATCACTGACAACTTGTTTACGGCAGTTGAAACGTTCCATTCTTTCGTATTTTCCCGCAAGATGGTTCATTGTTCCATCTTCATTCATACATAAAGGCATCGGTAAATGATGTCTTTTTCCGACTTCAAAATCATTTGGATCGTGCGCAGGCGTGACTTTAACAATCCCTGTTCCAAATGTCATATCGACGTAATCATCGGCAATAACAGGAATCGTCCGATTAGTTGTTGGAATGAAAACTGTTTTTCCAATCATTGAAGTGTATCGTTCATCTTTTGGATTGACCATCAGCGCGACATCACCAAACATCGTTTCCGGACGGGTGGTAGCTACTGTTAATCCATGGTTTTGATCATCCGCAAAAGGGTAAGTTATAAAATATAACGCCCCTTCTATTTCGATATGTTCAATCTCAATATTTGATAACGCCGTTTTTGCTTCAACGTCCCAATTGATGATTCGTTCTCCCCGGTAAATATATCCTTTTTCATAAAGCTTAATGAAAACTTCATGAACAGCATCCGATAATCCTTCATCTAGGGTAAAACGTTCGCGTTTGTAATCGAGTGATAACCCCATCGATTCCCACTGGCTCCGGATAAATCCGGCATAGTCTTCTTTCCATTTCCAAGCGTGTTCAAGATATTTTTCTCGTCCGATTTCGTAACGATTAATTCCCTGAGATTTTAATTTTGCGTCAATCTTAGCTTGAGTGGCGATTCCGGCGTGATCCATTCCTGGTAAATAAAGCGCATCAAACCCCTGCATTCTTTTACGTCTGATGATGATATCCTGTAAGGTATTGTCCCAGGTGTGTCCTAAATGCAGTTTCCCCGTTACGTTAGGTGGCGGGATAACAATTGTAAAAGGTTTTTTAGAGAGATCATTTGCTTCAAAAAAACCTCCCTGTAACCAAAACTGATATTTTCCTTTTTCAACTTCATTATGGTCATACTTTGAACTCATATTAATCATTGTAGTTTCTCCCTTCAATTACATTTCTTTTTCCGGCATAATACGCCTGAATTGCTTCCATATTATCTACCGCATGAATTTTAGGCAAATTCTTTAGCGAGAAAAACCCAAAACCCATCGATTCATCATCATTTATGTGAATATCGCCGCCGACGATTTTTGCAGTAAAGCTATAGCATATAACTTTAGCTTTATCATTCACTCGCCAGCGCATGAACGGATTAGTAAATATTCCGACAAATCCTGTTAGTTCAACATCAATTCCAAGTTCCTCTTTTGCTTCTCTTACCGCACAAGATTCAATGGTATCTTCAATTTCCATCAGTCCTCCCGGTAATCCCCAAAGTCCTGAATCACTCCGTTGTTGCAAAAGAATTTCATTTTTATCATTCGCGACGATAACGTTAGCGGCGTTCAAAATAATCATTGAGTCGCCAACCATTTCTCGAAGATACATTACATAGTTTTTTTGTGATTCCATTATATCCCTCTTCTCAAAAAATAAAAAAATCATCCTAAAAAGGACGATTTAATCGCGGTACCACCTTTGTTCCGAATAAAATTCGGCACTCATAACCTTAACGCGGATTAACGTCATTGCTTACTTAATTTCAGCATTGCTACTCCACGGCGACATTCATAGATTGTTCTATAAGCTTCCACCAAACGCTTACTCTCTATCAGAATTAATCCACTACTCTTCCGTTTCATTGTATTTCTTTAATATTTTACCAAAAGTTCTCGGTCTTGTAAAGTGTGCTCATGATAATTCTCAATTATTATAATACCAGCACAAAATGACATTTTATAAAAATTCAACGAAATGTTCTTATTTATCCGATTCACCACATCATCAAAAACATGATAATACTCATTTTCATCCCAGGCTTCAAGATTAGATAATCTCACAGTTTCTCTTTCGCTGTGTTTTAAAAACATGATATCTCCGATAATGATTTTACCAAAAGGATTTAATCTGTTTAACAGGAAATGAATATAGTCGATAAATAGATCGTCATTGATATGATGCATTGCATAAGTAGAGACAATATAGTCAAATTTTTCATACTGAAGTTCGTTCGGCAATCCTAGACGAAAATCGTATAAATATAAATCGGCATTCGGTAATCTTAAACTGGCTAATTCAAGCATTCGCTCAGATATATCAATCCCATACACTTTTAACCGTTCCGGGTATAGTTTTGAAGGCAAATAACCGGTTCCTATGCCGATATCTAAAAGTTTAATCGGTCCATTGTCAGTTCGAGAATTAATAAATGCAGCGATAAAATCGGTTAATTTCTGATAACCGGCAAAAGGAAAAAGACCGCGGTTGTCGCAATCAATTACATCCTGATCATAGGTCTTACTTAATTGGTCAAACAAGTCTTTAATCATTTTTATCACTCATTAACAAGATATATTATATAGTTTCTTTAATTGACGGAATAATTGATTCGATATATTCCCAGATGACTGGTGAATCAGTTTTCGTTACGGATGAATATGGAAATAACTTATCATTTCCTAATAAGCCGATTTCTTTGGCGATAAGCTGTTTTTGTTTTGCTTTTCCGTTTCCCGACAGTTTATCTGATTTTGTTAGAATAATTAAAACAGGAAGTCCCCGGTTTTTTAAGTATGAATACATCTGAATATCGTCTTGCGTTGGCGAATGTCTCATGTCGATGAGCAACACTGCAAGAGCTATGTTTTGACTCTTCTCTAAATAAGTTTCAATCATATCCTGAAACTGATCTAATTGATTTTTTGAAACATTTGCGTATCCATATCCCGGAACGTCAACAAAATAAAAACTGTGATTAATTTCAAAAAAATTAAGCAATCTTGTCTTCCCCGGAGTTTTAGCAACTCGGGCTACTTTATTATTATTAAGCATTGCGTTGATAAACGAAGATTTTCCAACATTTGACCGCCCCGCTAAAATAATCTGCGGCAGTCCATCGGTCGGATATCCTTTCGGGTTAACAACACTTCCATAGAACTCTATCGATCTGATAACCATAAGGATCCTCCTACTTTTTATCTAAAATGCGTAGAACTACACATTTTAGATAAAATGATTCATCACTGCCTAATAGGGCAGGATGATCTTTCCCTTGTGTTCTGAATTCAACCATTTGAGCAATTCTTCCCGAATCTATTGCCGCATCCATAAGCATCTCAAGAAACAATGCCGGAGTCATATAATGAGAACATGAGTTAGTGACTAAATAACCACCATCGTTAATCAGTTTCATCGCTTGAAGGTTTATTTCTTTATAACCCGCATAGGCTTTGTTGACATTTTCAAGATTTTTTGTAAAAGCAGGCGGATCAAGTATAATCGTATCATATCGTAAATTCTCGGATTGAAGTTCTCTGAGCAAGGCGAATACATCGGCTTTTTTAGCCGTTAAATTATTTAAGTTATTAATTTTAGCATGTTTATTAATCGCATCAATCGCTAATTGGCTCATATCGACGCAGGTGACCATTTTAGCACCATAAAAAGCAGCATGGAGTCCAAATCCACCGGTATGGGAAAAACAGTCTAAAACGGTTTTTTGTTTGATATATGGAGCAATTGCAGCGTGATTTGCCTGCTGATCAAGAAAATATCCAGTTTTCTGACCGTTGTATAAATCGACTTCAACAGTTATTCCGTTTTCGTTAATCTGAACATATGGAGGAACAGAGCCATAAAGAACGCCTTTAAATTCAGGTAATCCTTCTTTAATTCGGACAGAAACGTCGCTTCTTTCAATAATTCCTTTAGGTTTAAAAACAGAAACGAGCATATCAACGATTATTTCTTTTCTGAGATCAATGGCATATGACAATATCTGGATGCTTAAGTAATCGCCGTATTTATCGATGATGAGTCCGGGAATTCCATCTGCTTCCGCAAAAAAAGCTCGATAACTGTTGGAATATCCTAAATCAAGCCTCGACTGATTCGCATTTCTGATTGCATTAAGAAAAAAAGAATTATCGATGACTTCATCTTTTCTTGTCATAATTCGAACAAATATTTTCGAAGCCGTATTAACGAATCCACGGCCAATAAATTTATTCTGACTCGAAAATACGTCAGCTAATTCGCCTGATTTAACTTCACCCTGGATAGATTGGATTTCATTACTGTAAACCCATGGGTGTCCATTATTTATTCGTATTTCTTCTTTTGGTTTTAAGATAATTTTACATTGATTCACCATTTCACCTCATCAAATAAATTATATCATAAACTGCAGTTGAACGTGCATTTAAAAAGATGACTTTATTTGTCATCTTTTGGAATATAGACTAATGTCATGATGGTTTCAAGATTAATCGAATTACGAATATTGAGAATATCCTGATATGATAATGTCTCTAGTGATTCATAAAACTCTATCATATTAATTCCTTTAATATAGTAATCTAAAAAACTATTAGCCAAATGACTTATGTTATTAAAAATGGAAAGATATTCCCCAATGATTTTTCTTTTTGCAAGATAAAACTGCTGTTTATCCGGGACATTTTTAACCATTTTTTCAAAAGTTTCTGTTAAAGCAAGTCTTGTTTCTTCAACATATTTTGTTTCAGTAAATACAATGACGTGCCCATAACTGGATTCAAAACTTTCAAAAAAATCAAAAGAATCATTAATCAACCGCTTTTTCATTAACTGATGGTAAGGCTTAGCTCCTTTACCAAAAACCCCTGATAGTAAAAAGGATAACTTAACGTCATTTAGAGTTTGGTCAAATGCAGAAGTTTCAGCACCTAATTTTAATCTTAATCCCATCATCATCATAGGAACCGCGACTTCCTGCCTGATTATCTGAAAATCTGCATTGGTGACAATCTTATCTTCAACAAGAATTCTTTTTTCAATCTCATTACCAGAAATCCGGTACTGATCTAGCAAAGAACCGATAAAAGCGATTAACTTCTCGCTGTCAACGTCACCAACAATCACCATAACCATATTTGAAGGATGATAGAAAGTGTGGTAAGCTTTTTTGATTGTATCAAATGAAGTATTTGTGACGCTGTCAACTGTTCCGGCAATATCATGAGTAATGGGGTGATTTTCATACATTTTTCTTAGAAAATCGATATAGATTTTTTGTTCGTAATCATCGTCATACATTGAGATTTCTTGACAGATGATTTTCGCTTCTTTAGTTACAGACTTTTTAGTAAATTTTGGAGAGAAAACCATATCAACAAGCAGTCTGATTCCTTCAATTGCGCCGTTCGTCGTAGAAAAATAATAATTAGTCCGGTCGTAAGTGGTGTAAGCATTGACTGAAGCACCGATTCTGGCAAATTCCTGTGTTGGATTGGATTCATCGGATTCGAACAAAAGATGCTCGATGAAGTGGGCAATCCCTTGAGGGTATTCCAGAGGTTCTTTTTGATTTTTAATCAAAATTTTCTGGTCAAGCGATCCGAATCTCACCGCGAGATTTACCTCGGTTTTTGCAAAACCAGGTTTAGGAATGATCGCCAGTTTTAACTGATTGGAAAATTGATGTTCAAAGATGGTTTCATCAATCGATGGATAGTATTTTTTTATCATTGATTATCCTTCTTTGTTAAGACATATATTGTGTCGAGAATTAAAGATTCAGCACAGGCAATGATATCTTCTTTGGATACCGAATCAATCATTTCAACTAATTTATGGGTATCATATGTCGTTCCATAGACCTTTCGGTAATAAAAATCAGAAGCCGATAACGAGAGAATCGAATCATCTCTTTGACGAATTCGTTTAATCTGAAATGCTTTCGAAAACGCTAATTCATCATCAGAAATAATGCCTTTTTTTAAAGATTGAATGACTTCAACAGCTAAGTCAACTGCTTTATTTTCGTTTTCCGGTTCAATTCCCATCGATACGATGATGATACCTTTATTAGAATCATAAGTACTTCCTATTGAATAACATAAATGATGTTCTTCACGAATAATACGAAATAATTTGGCCTGGTCAGAATCTCCTAATAAAATATTTAAAACCATCATTGACAAGTACTTTTCAGAGTCAAAACGGACGTTTGTCCGATATCCGATAAATAACTTAGCCTGCTTAAGATCGTTAAACTCCTGAATTCTCCGGACTTGCGAAATAATTTTAGTTTCATCATCAATCCAGTGATGGGGATTTTCTTTAAAAACGCCATTAAACGTCTGGCTAAGCAACCGTTCTAAATGAGTATGGTTAAAATCACCCACAACAGATAAGTGAAGGGTGTCGTTCTTCAATACATTTAGGTAATACTGCCAAAGCGATTCAGGAGTGATTTCGTTCAGACGTTCATAAATGCCTTTACTGCGAAAAGAATAACGTTCATTTTCAAACATGATTTTCCTAAACTGCTGGAAGGCATATTCGCTTTTATCGTTATATTCGGCTTCGATTGCCTCTTTTAATAGACGGATTTCCTCTTCAACTGCTCGTTTAGTAAAAATCCCCTGATTCGTTTTTGGATAAAACAGTATTTGTTTTAATAAGTCGACAACTTTTTCCGATACTGACTCCTGATTAGGTAGGAAACGATCAGAAGGAAATAACAGCTGAAAATGAATAGCTGATTCTAATCCTACTTTAGCAGTAAAAACACTCATTTGTGTGCCATACAAACCGTCTAAATGACGGGATAGAGCAGATTTATTGCGATATTTATCAGTTGATGAGGCAAGAACCTGCGGAAGAATCGACCGATAATTAATGGTATCAGCTTCATAAGGCGCAATTAACCTTAATGTAATTAAAGTGTTTTTAAATTTTTTTGTTGGTAAAAAATCGATTTTCATCATGGTTATCCTTTTGATAGAAAAGATGTTTACTCATCATAAACATCTTTCTTTATCGTTGATTTGACGTCTATTCAGCCATTTCTAATGCGATTTTCATCATATTTGTAAAGGCAGTTTCACGTTGTTGTGCAGTAGTTTCGGCTTTCGTTACTAAAGAATCGGAAATGGTTAACAAACACGCTGCCTGTTTACCGAGAACTTCTGCATTATGGAACAATGCAAAAGATTCCATTTCAACTGCTAAACAATCTTGTTTTTCGAAAAGTGTTTTGAAATCGGTTCCTTTCTGACGGTAAAAAACATCAGAAGAGTGGACCCGTCCTTTATGAACTGGAATGTTGAGCTTTTTTGAAGCTTTTTCGAGACGGTTATTAAGAATTTTAGAAGCTTTGATAACGTGTTTATTCGTTCCACTCTGGACTTTTGCATAATGCGATTCGCTCCATGCATCGGTCACTAACATAACATCGAATAATTTCAAATCATCGGTATATGCGCCGGCAGAACCAATGCGGATGATTCTTTCAACGCCATAAAAACTAAATAATTCATAGGAATAAATGCCGATTGAAGGCATCCCCATTCCTGATCCCATGACGGATATTTTTTTCCCTTTATATGTCCCGGTATAACCGAACATATTTCTTACAGTGTTAAATAATACTGGATTTTCTAAAAAATTTTCAGCAATATATTTAGCTCTCAAAGGATCTCCGGGCATTAATACTGTTTTTGCAATGTCGCCTAAATTGGCACTGTTATGGGGTGTTGGCATTTTAATTACTCCTCTTTTTTAATGATTAACGATGATAATCGTTCATATATTTCCGGTTCATCGATAACGATGAATCGATAGTCGGTATCGATAAGGGTTCCGTCACAAATCAATACCTGATTATTTTTTTCCTGAATAATTCTTGTAATGAAAAACTCTTCACCATAGGGAATGGTTATGGCTTCTTCGGGAAGTGAAGAAAATGATTTCTGTCGTAAAGCATCCAGCAATAATGCATCGCCTTCAAGATATAAAGCAGCACGCTTGAGGTAATATTTTTTGCGGTTACTGTCAAGCATCGGTATAAACAATTGAAGATTCGGATGATTATGTTCAATGAAATAATACTGATTATTGAGTGTCTTTTTGACCTGTCTTGTCATGTATAAATGCTTAAATAGTAAATAAACAGCTGACATAACCGGAACAGTTACTGCGAATACCCAGTCGAATTGTTCAAGCAGGACATAAAGTATCGCTAAGACCGCTCCAACATACAAAATCATATCCAGAGCAAATTTTAACCAGTCGAATCTTACAATCAGACGAAATGAACGGTTGATTAGTTTTTCTTGTAGGTCTTTATTCATTAGTAGCCGCTTCCGCTTCCTCCGCCAACAATCTGAACGCCGTTAGATGTTCCAATTCTTGTCGCGCCAGCCGCCACCATTTGATCAAAATCGGCTTTATTACGAACGCCTCCGGAAGCCTTAACTTCCTTGCCGTTCCCGTTATCTTTCATAATTTTAACATCTTCTGCTGTGGCTCCTCCGGTACCGAAGCCAGTGGAAGTTTTGATGAAATTTGCTTTTGTTGATCCTACGGTCTGAGAAACCTTCGCAATTTCGTCTTTTGTTAGATAGCATGTTTCTATAATACATTTGACTGTTCTGCCATCTGCGGCCTTAACAATCGCATCGATTTCATTTTTTAAGTAATCATAGTTTCCCATTTTTACAGCAGTAATATTGATTACCATGTCAATTTCATCAGCACCGTTTTGAACAGCGTTTAGCGTTTCAAATACTTTTGTTTCAGTGGTATTTTGTCCTAAAGGAAATCCGATAACCGTACACACAAGAACGCCGGATTTATTGAGTTTTTCCTTTGAGTATTTAACCCAATATGGATTAACACAGACACTTTTAAACTGATACTCCTTCGCTTCTTTGATTAATTGATCAATCTCGACCACTGTACCGAAAGCTTTAAGATAAGTGTGATCTATCATTTGATTTGCTTGCATTTTTATTCCTCCTTTTAGAAATAAACTCCCAGCTTGAGAGATAAAATTTAATTAAATAACCGACACTGAAGACATAAGCTAAAGTTCCGATGCTTACTGAACCATAGCCGTTGTCTGTTAACAAACTGATGGTTAGGGCGATAAGCACTAATAACAACTCATTTAACATTCTTGAAACCGTCAGTTTAAACTTCGTAAAATGAGCCGTAAAAAACATCAGTTCGTCATAAACTCCGGCCGGGTACGTACTTTTAATCAAAAAAGCACATCCGAGCGGTAAAGATAACAGAGATGCTATAAATACAATAACTCTTTCAAAACCGACAGGGAAAAGATTCGCAAAAACAATTAAATCCCAAAAATCGATTAATGGAGAAAGAATTATAACTTGTACGAAAAGAAATAAAAACTTCCAATTTTTAAAAGAGAGAATCAGTAAAGCGATAATTAGAGCCGATAATATAAAATTTGATGTTCCAATTGAGATATTGAGAACTACTGAGAGTATATAGGTTAAATTGTCGGCACTGCTCGCGCCAAATCCATGGCGGAATGATAAAGCTACGCCTAAAGAGATAAATAATAGTCCTATGACGTATAAAATACTGTTTTTTAAATTAATTTGCGTTTTCAAAAAAGTCCTCCAATTGCATGATAATTATACTAATTTTTCATATAAATGTCAATTTACTCCGAGGGCAAAGAAAAAGCCGATCAAGTTTAATCGGCTTAGATTCCGTTATTGTTCAATAATGCTTTCACAGCGGTCACAAAGACCACTTTCATGAACATGATCCACAACCTGCCAGCATCTCTGGCAAGTCGTTCCCGCACAAGCAAGAACATCGATAGAGACGTCGTTACCTTTATAGGAACCAAAACTGTCATATTTAACTTCAAGTTTTGATACGATAAAGACCTGAGCGAGATTAACATCAAGTTTTTCAAGCAAATCTGATACTTTGCCTTTTGGATATAATATTACATGAGCGTTTAAACTCTTGCCTATAATTTTTTCGTTTCTGGCCTGTTCTAATGCTTTTAATACGTCTTCACGCAAAGACATAAACTCATCGTACAATGCTTCTTTGTCCCAGTCGTCTTCGATTAAAGAAGGCATCGCTAACAAATAAACATCTTCCTGATCTTTGTGAGGCAGATAGCTGTAAGCCTCAGAAGTCGTATGGGGAATAATCGGTGTTAATAGTCGGAGCAGAGCATCGGTTATCCGGTATAATACCGTCTGAATGCTGCGGCGACTGATTGAATCTGCTTTTTCGATGTACAAAATATCTTTGGTGAAATCTAAATAGAAAGCACTCACGAAAGTAACAAAGTTGGCAGTTTTGCGGTAAACATCGTCAAATCTGAAATCGTCATAGGCAAGGACTACTTCTTCAATGAGGTGATTGAGCTTTTTCAATATATATATATCGATGTCTGACATTTTATCATAAGTTACCTGATCTTTATGAAAATCAAAGTCAGCTAAATTACCTAGTAAAAATTTAAGTGTGTTTCTGATTTTCCGGTAGGTTTCTGAGACCTGATTTAACAAATCATCTGATAAACGGACATCGGATTGATAATCAACGCTTGATACCCACAGACGGAAAATATCGGCTCCCAAAGTATTAGCGATTTTGTTCGGATCAACAACGTTACCTAATGACTTAGACATTTTTCTGCCTTCGCCGTCAGTAATGAAACCATGAGAAACCAGCGTTTTATACGGAGACTGCTTCATTGTCGCAATTCCGGTCGTGAGCGAACTGTTAAACCATCCGCGATACTGATCAGATCCTTCTAAATACAGATCAGCAGGATAAGGCAAACCTCTTTCAATCATCGCACCGTGGTGACTGGATCCTGAATCGAACCAAACGTCCATAATATCGGTTTCTTTTGTAAAAAGATTGTTTGGAGAATCCGGATGAGTAAATCCTTCAGGAAGAAGATCTTTAGCTTCTTTTTCAAACCAGGCATTCGAACCCTCTAGAGCGAATATTTTAGCAACGTGGTCGATTACTTCTTTAGTTAAAATGGTCGTGCCTTTTTCAGTGTAAAATGCAGGAATCGGCACACCCCATGCTCTCTGACGGGAAATACACCATGATCCGCGATCTTTAATCATATTGCCAAGGCGAACATCGCCCCAGTTTGGATACCATTTAACCGTCTGGATAGCATCCAAAATATCTTCTTTGAGTTTATCAATAGAAGCAAACCATTGCGGAGTAGCACGGAATATTACCGGTTTTTTTGTTCTCCAGTCATGAGGATAACTATGAGATATTTTGACGGAAGCTAATAAAGCATTGACTTCCTGTAAAGCTTTTATTACTTCTAAATTGCAATCGTCAACGAATAATCCTTCAAATCGCTGACCTGCAGAAGCCATCATTTTACCGTGTTCATCAACCGGGCAGTAGACATCCAGGTGATATTTTTGACCAATGATAAAGTCATCTTCACCATGTCCTGGAGCGGTGTGGACTAATCCGGTACCATCTTCAGTGGTGACGTGTTCTCCCAAAATAACCGGAGAAACGCGGTCATATAACGGATGTTTATAGGTAACATATTCCAGTTCAGAACCAAGATAACGTTTCTGAACTTCAATTTTTGTCAAATTTAAGGTTTCTTTTAAAGCTTCAACTCGCGAATTAGCTACAACAAACAGACGATTGTTATCAGTTTTGACTAGGACATATTCAATTTCTGGTCCAGCGCATATAGCCAAGTTAGCTGGAATCGTCCATGGCGTCGTCGTCCAAATAAGAAGTTCAGTATTTTTTGGAAAAAGACCTTTGGCATCTACAACGGGCATAGCAACGTAAATCGAATGGCTTGTAACATCATAGTATTCAATCTCTGCTTCTGCCAAAGCCGATTCTGATGAAGGCGACCAGTAAACGGGTTTTAAACCTTTATAGATTAATCCTTTTTCAACCATTTCTCCAAATAATCTAATTTGTGCGGCCTCAAAGGTTTTATCCAATGTTAGATAAGGGTGATTCCATTCACCCAAAACTCCTAAACGACGAAACTGTTGTTTTTGGACTTCAACTTGCTCGAGAGCGTATTGGGCGCATAATTTTCTGAATTCAGATATCGGCATCGATTTCCGATCCACTTTACGATCTTTAGAAAGTGCATTTTCAATCGGAAGACCATGAGTGTCCCATCCGGGAATATATGGAGCCTTAAAGCCGCTCATATTCTTGAAACGCAATACAAAATCTTTTAGCGTTTTGTTTAAAGCGGTTCCGGCATGGATAGATCCGTTAGCATAGGGAGGACCATCATGCAATACAAAAAAAGGCTTGTCGGCATTTTGTTTCATAACTTTGCCATATAAGTCGATTTCTTCCCAATTTTTTTGAACCTGAGGTTCTTTTTGCCCTAAATTCCCACGCATTGGGAATTCTGTCTGAGGCATTAATAAAGTATCTTTATAATTTTTAGCTTCCATGTAAATCCTCCTATAAAAACAAAAAAATCATCCAAAAGGACGATTTTAAACCGTGGTACCACCTTTGTTCCGAATTAATCGGCACTTAAACCAATAACGCTGGCAACGGAAATGATTACTTAATTCATCATCTCACTCACGGGGGATAACTTATATAGCCTTCTCCAAACTTTCACCAACCGTTTGGTCTCTAAATTAGGGTTATACGCGCCTTGTCCCGATCATCGTTTTATTTTGATTTATTATATAATAAAATCCTTGATAAAGCAAGAAAAAAGAATAGATTAAAGCAGTCTGCCGATAAAGTTCAATAAAGCCTGGTAAAGAATAAATCCAATGATTGGAGTGAAGTCCATATTACCGATGACGATCCATCCACGGAATAAATTCATGAAAGGAGCTGTTATTTTTAATAAAATCTGGTAAAATTGCGAATTTACAATGGGAGTCCAACTTAATATAACAGTTATCAGAATGATATAGAAATAAATGTTAAGGGCCTGATAACCATAATAGAGAATATAATATAAATAATCCATATTATTTTTTGGAACTGTATTCGCTAATAAAACGTTTTAATGTTGGACCATTTAAATCGTATTTTTGCGCCATTAGATAAATTTTATCCTGAATTTTAACAATTTCACCATCGCAAGCATATAACACACCGGTCAGAAACAACAAAACTTCATTAGCTTCAGTAATCAAGCATTCAGATAAATTAATGACGATCGGTACTCTGTGCATGATTTCTTCAGCGTAGTCATAGATTTTAGATGAATCCTGAACTCTGAAAAATTTAAGTGCATCAAAACCAATATCAGATACCGGCTCATTATTTTTCTTTTTTAATATTCCCATTTTTATTCCTCATTTCTAAATAATATTGAACCTAATCGCAGGTGAGTAGAATCACATTTAACGGCAATTTGATAATCGTCACTCATTCCCATCGATAAACTATGACATGGAGCGTAAGGCAAATTTAGTGATTGAACTTCTTCGCGTAATTTTTTTAAAAGTTTAAAACTTGACTCGACTTCTTCTTCCGTACCATTAGCTTTCGCCATTCCCATTAGTCCAACTATCGATATTATATCATATTGGCTCAAAGATTGAACAAATTGAATCAAATCTTCAGCGGCAATACCGGTTTTATTTGGCTCATCAGTTAATTTTACTTCAATGAAACAGGGAAGTATAGTCTGACGGTATTGCTGAATGACCTGAGCAAGCTTTAAACTATCGATGGAATGAAGGCAATCAATCTGATTAATCATCATTTTAACCTTGTTGGTCTGAAGATGACCAATAAAGTGCCATTTTATTGGCAAATCATGTAGTTTATCTTTTTTTTGTAAAAAATCCTGAACCCTGTTTTCGCCCACCTCTGTTATGCCTAAATCATATAACTGACGAATAACATCAGCGTCTACATACTTGGTGGCGGCGATAATTTTCTGACCATGAAGGTTCTTTTTTACGATTTCAAGATTTTTTTGAAGATTCATATTAAAACCTACTTTTTTTTATGATGGCTAGTTGCATAAGAAAAAAAACCAGTGAGAATCAATAAATAAATCGATAAAACAATATTGACGTCCGGATTTGGTTTTAGTAACCAAATAATAAGAACAATCGCTATCAGGTTAAGAATGTAAAATCCAAAGAAAACCCAAAACTGGATTTTTTTACTCACTTTGACCAACCTTCTTTTTTAAATCCTCAAATCCATAAGATGTCTGATTTCCTAACTTTAACGGAGTAATCGAAGTAAATCCGTACTCTGCAGCCCATAAATCCGTATAAGGAATAAACTCATAAGGAACAAATGATCTCCGGTTACGGTAAATTCCGGTTTCACTTTCAACATAATACTGATTCGTTGGTCTGAAAGCTAAGTCGGTGATGACGATACCCTTACTTTCAGTATATTTTTTTGAAACAAAGTTAACATTCAGAATGTATTCGGTAGAAAGAAGATTATTTTCTAATATATAGTCCATGACTTTGTCAAATTCATTGATAACAGGATTAAAATGACTAAAATCAGCGCTGAAAGCGACAGATTTATACCCACCTTTTAATCCTTCCATCGCTGCACCGACTGTGCCCGAGTAGATTGTATCTAACCCAATGTTAAGACCATCATTTACACCAGATACAATAATATCCGGTTCGATTTTCAGACCAAATAAAGCATAATGAACAGCATCAGCTGGAGTACCGGCGATTGAGTATATATTAGCCTCATGAAAATGAACTCTTGTATCGTACCAAGACACTCTCGATACAGAAGCTCCACTCATATGATTGTGAGGAGCAACAATAATGACCTCTCCATATTTTTTGAGTTTTTCATAGAGAATACGGATACCTTCAGCATTGTATCCGTCGTCATTTGTCAGCAGTATCTTTCTCATCTCGGAAACCTGATTCCATCTTCTTTTTTAGGATTACGTTTAAAGATAATGAGATTGTTTCCAATAACCTGAATGACTTGAATTCCGGTTTCATCAATTTTAGTAACGATTTCTTCTTTTGTTTCCGAACAGGTATCCAGAATGGCTATTTTTCCTAATTCATTCTTAACAATGTAATCGGAAATCGCCTGCATGACATCAGAAGATAGCCCTTCTTTTCCGATTTGAAACATGGGTTTAAGTGTTTGAGCCAAACCTCTTAAATAACTTTTTTGTTTTCCATTCAATTTCATAATAATCCTCACTTTATAAATAATAGGGTAGTAAAATCGATAAACTTATCGAATAATAGAGTGTTAATGTTACTATATCGCTAACAGTGGTAATAAACGGACCAGAAGCCACAGCCGGGTCAATTTTCAGCTGATTCATAATAAAAGGTATCAAAGCCCCTAATACTGTCGAAATTATTAAAGCAACCATGATAGCTGAAGAAGTGACAACAGCAGTAATTGTGGTTTTAAAATCGATAGATACCGTCGGTTTGAGATAACCTGTCAGCATGATTATTCCAAATACAAACAAAGCAATAATAAAGCCCTCAACCAGACCCGTACCGATTTCTCTTATCATATGCCTTTTTATTTGTTTTTTTGAAATTTCATTTTTGTTCGTCGTTAAATACCGAATCATGACAGCTAAACTTTGAGTCCCGGTATTCCCTGACATGTCGAGAATTAGTGGTAAATAAACAGCAAGCTGAGCAGCTAAAATCTTAGCACCTTGAGACCCTGTTAACGACGATTCAAAAAAGGAAAGAATAATTGATGTAATCATGGATAATCCAAGTAAAATGGATAGCCATGGCAAACGTTTTTTTACCGAAGATAAAACCGTTTCGCTCCGATGATCGATTTCTCCTGTAGCTAAAGCGGCGAATTTTGTATAATCTTCCGATTTGCTTTCCGAAATAATATCCATCAAATCATCATAGGTTACTAATCCAATCATATGGAAATTTTCGTCGATAATCGGCAGCGAAGATACACCATAATCCTGAATAATCTGCGCTACTGATTCTTTATCGTCATTCGGATGTGCTGAAATAACACGGGTTTCCATTATTTCACCGATGGTCTGATTGGCCCGGGCGATAATTAAATCTTTCAGTTTTAAATAACCGACTAATTTTTGTTTTTCTACGATATAGAGAATTGAAATATACTCGGTGTCTGCGGCAACGGTAGTGACTTTTTTCATTGCGTCTTTAACAGTCATCGATGGCGTTAATTCAATAAAACTGTTGGACATCGTCGAACCAATTTCATGGTCTTCATAATTCCAGAGTTTTTTAATTTCCAGCCGTTTTTTCGGACTTAAAAGATTAACTAAATCATAATCTTCATCAGTGTCTTCCAAATACTGTAATAAGTCGACGGCATCATCAGATTCCATATGGTCGATAATATTAACAGCAAATAATGTTGGCAATTCCTTGATAAACTCAATCTGATCGTTTTGATTGAAGTTTTCAAAGATTGTAGCTACCATTTCTATTGGTAAAAGGTTAAAAACATTGATGCGGTCTTCCATATCAACCTGAAATAACGCCTGAGCAATATCGTAAGGGTGATATTCATTAATTTTTTCTAAAAAATCGGATCCGCGGACTTCAGTGCGGACGAGGTTTATAATTTCTTCAACGAAATCTCTTTCGTTTTCTACAGCGATTCTTTCATTGTCCATATCGCACCTCCTACAATAATTCCGATAGCATAACTGATGCTAAACCGAAATAGATTAACAATGATATTATATCATTGACAGTCGTAATAAACGGACCGGAAGCTACGGCGGGATCTACTTTAATCAGTTTCATCAGTAAAGGTATACCTGCCCCAGCAATCGTTGCGGCTGACAAAGATACCGCAATCGAAATACTGATGACTTTCGCAAAAGATAATGCATCTAAAGCATTAGTCCCATCAATCATCTTAATGGCAAAAACAAGGCCAAATAATAAAATACCGATGGCAGTTCCATTGACAATTCCGGTGATAAACTCACGCAATAAATGTTTGGCAATATCTTTTTTTTCAATCAGTTGGTTTGAAGCAAATAACTGAATAATGACGCCAAGCGATTGAGTACCTGTATTGCCAGCCATATTTAAAATGAGAGGCATAAATAAAGCCAACGTAGGGATGGCAGTTAAAACATTTTCAAAGCCTGTAACGATACCGCTGGTAATCAAGTTGATAAATAATAAGATAATTAACCAGGGAATTCTTTTCTTGACTGAAGAAACCACATTTTCTGATTCCTCATCGATATTAACGTCTGTAACACCGGCCAAACGGCTGTAATCCATGTCGGATTCATAATTAATGGTTTCAAACATATCGTCGAAGGAAATAATCCCGATAATCTCAAAATCGTCATCAACGACTGGCAATAACAAAAAGTCATAATTTTTCATTAGAAAAATTGCTTCTTCATTTTTAGTATCAGGCTTAACTGTAATTAAATTGACAGTCATGATATCGTTAATTAAACGATCTGGAGTATTTCCAGCACTGATGATTTCTTTTAAAGAAACCGCTCCGACTAACTTCTTATTATCTACAACATAAAGAACATTGATAAATTCAATATCTGCGGCCATCTTAACCATTACCTTGATTGCCTGTTTTATAGTCATATCGGGAGAAATCTCAACAAAATTCGTATTCATGATAGATCCGACAACAGTATCATCATATTCGATTAATTGCTTGATTTCATTTCGTTTTTCGATTTCAAGAAGGCCAAGAAATTTAATGTTTTCATTTCGATCAGTGAATTCTTGCATGACGTCGACTAAATCGTCAATTTCCATTAAATTCATAATCTTTCCGACATCAGTAAGTGGCATTTGTCTAAATATGTCTACGACACTTTCGGGATTCAGTTGTTCAAAAATATCAGCTAATGTTTTCCATGTAAAACATAAAAAAAAGGTCTTTCGCTCAAGAGGGGTCATCTCCAGTAAACTATTAGCTAAATCAAAATTATGAAATTCATCCAGTAACAAACGTTTTTTCTCAATTGTATCATCTTGATTGATGATTTCAATTATAGACTGAATGGGTGATTTAACTACTTCTAAGTTTTGTTCCATAATATCCCTCCTCTTTAGTCAAAATTCTATCATTTTTCTGATAAAAAGACAATCTTTATTAAAAATAAAAAAAGCTGGAAACCCAGCTTTGAATTTATTTTTTAAAACGGTCACGAAGCCATGATGGAATCGAAACATCTTCGACTTCTTCTTCAGTTTTTTTAGGTAATTTATCCTGATCTTTCTTAAGTTTTTCTTCCTTTTTCAGATCTTTTTTAGACTTAACAGCCGGTTTAGAAATCACTTCATCAATTTTTGGCTGAGATTGAACGTTTGATTCCGCTTTTTGAATTGTTGATTCTTTGTACAACGGGTCTTCAGAATATCCGGTTGCGATAACGGTAACGATGATTTCATCGTCTAAATCAGTGTTAATCGCACTACCGTAAATCACATTGATTTCTGTTGTGGAGCTTTTCCTGATTTCTTCAATTATCTCGTTTACTTCATATAAAGAAGCATTGAATCCTGAAGTAATATTGACGATGGCATCAGTAGCACCATTGATTGAAGTCTCTAATAGCGGACTACGGATTGCAGCACGAGCTGATTCTACGGCACGGTTTTCACCAGAAGCAATACCAATTCCCATTAATGCTGTTCCTTTATCTTTCATGACGGTTTTAATATCAGCAAAGTCAACATTAACAACGCCTGGCACCGCAATAATTTCAGTAATTCCCTGAACACCTTGTCTTAAGATGTTATCCGCTTCACGGAAAGCATCAAGGTAAGGAGTATCTTTTTCAACAATATATAATAACTTATCATTTGGAATAACGATAAGCGTATCGACAAACGGTTTTAATTCTTCCAGTCCTTGCATAGCAACTGAAGCTCTTTTTCTTCCTTCAAATCCGAAAGGTTTTGTGACAATACCAATAGTTAAGCAACCCATTTCACGGGCAATACGAGCAATGACAGGGGCAGCACCAGTTCCGGTTCCTCCGCCCATTCCGGCTGTAATAAATACCATGTCGGTATCAGCTAATATTTCTCTTATTTCATCTTCTGACTCTAATGCAGCCTGACGGCCAACTTCGGGATTTGCTCCAGCGCCTAATCCACGAGTTAACATTTTACCCAGTTGTAATCTAACGTCTGCTTTTGATAATTTTAATACTTGAGCATCGGTATTCATCGTGACAAATTCTACGCCTTGAACATCATTTTCAATCATTCGATTGATTGCGGATCCGCCGCCACCACCAACACCGATTACCTTAATAACTGGTTTCTGATTAAACTTTTCATTGATATCGAACATAAACTACCTCCGTAGCTAAACCTTATTCTTTATGTTAACACAATTCATATAAAATGCCCATATGATTTCGAAAAAATGGTAATTAAATTTATTTTTAAACACTTTAGCAAATTGAATAAAAAAACTCACAATTCTGCTTCATCTAGAAAATATACCTTGATTGAAAACTTCCTAATTAAGTTAACAAATATAACAACTTTTATATTCATTAAGATATCACAAAACAAACTTAATTTCAAGTTGATTATTGGCGTTTCCCATAGTACTTATTAAAAAACTCATCCTTAAAATCAAGGAGACGATCTGCCTTGATAGCTTCTCTTATATCTTTCATGAGTTTCTTTAAAAAATATAAATTATGATATGTCACTAAACGTTGTCCGAGAATTTCTTCGGCCTTGAATAAATGACGGATATAACTTTTAGTATAATTCTTGCATACATGGCAGTCACATTCAGGGTCAAGAGGTTCCATATTTCTTTCATACTCTTTATTTTTGATGACTACTTTTCCTGAAGAAGTCATTGCCGTCCCATGACGGGCAATTCTGGTTGGTAAAACGCAGTCAAACATATCAATGCCATTGATAGCACCGATAATTAAATCGTCAGGCGACCCAACACCCATTAAATACCTTGGTTTATCTTGTGGCATGAGCGGGTTTAAATATTCAAGCATTTCATACATTTCTTTTTTTGATTCGCCGACAGATAATCCGCCTATCGAATAGCCGGGGAAATCGATTTTGATAAGTTCTTCAATCGAGTGTTTTCTTAGATCCTTAAAAGGTCCACCCTGAACGATACCAAATAAAGCCTGAGATTCAGGAAACTGATGAACTAACTTACCTCTAGCTGCCCAGCGTATTGTTCTTTCGACAGAATCTTTCATGTAATTATAATCTGCATAAAAAGGAGGACATTCATCAAAACTCATGATAATATCTGCCCCTAAATTATTTTGAACTCGGATTGAGTCTTCAGGACTCATAAAGAGTTTTTCACCGCTTAAATGGTGACGAAATTCGACGCCTTCTTCTTTGATTTTCCGAATATGAGAGAGGCTGAAAACTTGATACCCTCCCGAGTCGGTGAGCAAACTACCGTTCCAACGCATGAAACCGCGGATTCCGCCGTGCTCTTTGACAATATCATCGCCAGGTTGAAGCCAAAGATGATAAGTGTTCCCTAATATGATGCCTTCGCTGACTTCTTCGATTTCTCTGGGTTCTAAAGTTTTGACTGTAGCTTGTGTTCCTACAGGCATAAAAACTGGGGTTTCAAAACTTCCGTGTGAAGTATGGATGACCCCAGTTCTCGCTTTTGATTGTTGGCAAATGTGTTTTAATTCAAATGAAAACGGCATATCTATAGAATAAGTCCGTATACTTCTCCGGAAACACCGGCAGCGTTTCCTTCGTCAGTATCGATGTGCATTGCCGTTTCAAAATCGCCGCGCACACGAATAACAACATCATCAAAAATCAATGAACGGTCTTTTGTGGGAACTTTAACTTGTACAACCTGTTTATCCATCAGGCCAAATCTGACAGCATCAAGCGGAGTGACGTGAATATGGCGTTTTGCAATAATCACACCCTCTGAAATTTCAACTGATCCTTTTGGTCCGACAATTTTACACGGAGCAGTTTTAAATATATCTCCGGATTCTCTGATTGGGGCTGAAATACCGATGCTTCTGGCATCTGTTAAAGATAATTCAACTTGCGTATCTTTTCTGACCGGTCCAAGAATAGTAATATTTGCTAATTCTTTTTTTGGTCCAACAACTGTGACTCTTTCCTCAGCTGCATACTGACCGGGTTGAGATAACATTTTTTTTACAGTTAATTCGTATCCGGCACCAAATAAAGTCTCTAAATCTTTATGTGAGAGATGAACATGACGTGCAGATACTTCAACTAATACTTTTCTTTCCATAAAAATACCTCCTAAATATCGTTAATATTTTACTACTTTATGTGTCTTTTATCAATCAATTAAATTTTCAATGTTGTATTTACAACACTTTTTGGTATAATGAATGAGCAACGCAGTTCGAAATCCATCCTGCGACAACAAAACTAGGAGGAATACCCGATGCCCAATGAATTATTATGGATTATTTTCGCTTTGACTAATTTTGGTCTGTTTTTGTTATGTTATAAATTGTTTGGAAAAACCGGAATTTTCGTTTGGATTGCCATGGGAACAATCTTGGCAAATATCCAGGTGATGAAGAGTATCACTTTGTTTGGTATAGAAGCCACTTTAGGCAATATCATGTATGGCACAATCTTTTTGGCTACAGACGCTTTAAGTGAAAAATATGGTAAAAAGAGTGCACAAAAAGCAGTATATTTAGGCTTTTTTACGATGGCAGTTTCTATAATCATCATGCAAATAGCGCTAAAATTCATACCAAATATTTATGATACAGCTCAGCCTCATCTGGATGCGATTTTCGGCTTCTACTTAAGAGTTGCCGGAGCCAGTTTAATCGCCTATATCATCAGTCAAACACTTGACGTTTTGATTTTTCACAAAATAAAAGAGAAATTACCTGACACGAAATGGTTGTGGGTTAGAAATAATGTAGCTACCATCACCAGTCAACTGATTGATACTGCAATATTTGTTTCTTTAGCATTTATCGGTGTAATGGAATTTCCGGTTTTAAAAGATATCTTTATTTCAACGTTTGTCATTAAAGCTATGGTAGCTTTATTAGATACTCCTTTTGTTTATTTAGTGAAAAAAATCAATCCTGTTAACGATTAAAGGGCAACGCCCTTTTTTTTATTAAAATCAGTGATGAACATGGAATCACCAAAGGAAAAGAAACGATATTTTTCTTCAACCGCTTTTCCGTAAGCATTCATAATGATATCTTTTGATGTAAATGCAGATACGAGCATGATAAGTGTAGATTTGGGCAAATGAAAATTTGTTATCAAACCGTCAATTGCCTGAAAATTGAATCCTGGATATATGAATATATCCGTCCAGCCGGAATCGGAAACAAAAGACTGATATTTTTTGAATATCGTTTCTAATGTCCTCGTGGAAGTAGTTCCGACAGCGATTATTCTTCTGTTTTCAGCTTTAGCACGATTCAAAATAGTAGCTGTCTCACTATCAAGACGATAAAACTCTGAATGCATTTTATGTTTATTGACATCATCAACCTGGACAGGACGGAAAGTCCCTAGGCCAACATGTAAAGTCAAAGTGCATATAATCGTTCCATTTGCTTTTATTCGATCAAGAAGTTGCTCAGTAAAATGTAAACCAGCAGTCGGCGCAGCGGCGCTTCCAACAGCTTTAGAATAAACAGTCTGATAACGGTTAGGATCGGTCAATCGTTCGTGAATATATGGCGGTAGAGGCATTTCGCCGAGCCGGTCTAATATCTCCAAAAATATACCTTGGTATATCATTTTAAAATGACGAATTCCTTCTTCGCCGATACCTACGCATCGTGCTACTAAGATTCCGTTTCCGAATGATATTTCACTGCCGATTTTGACTCTTTTGGCAGGTTTTGTCAGCGTTTCCCAAGTGTCGTTGCCAAGTTCAGTCAGTAACAGGACTTCGATAACAGCGTTCGTTTCCTTTTTAATGCCTAGTAAACGGGCAGGCAGGACCTTAGTGTCGTTGAGTACCAGGACATCACCCGGCAATAAATAATCGGTGATATTTTTAAAAACATCATGTTTTAATGATGTCGAGTATCGGTCTACTAAAAGTAATCTTGAAGCACTTCGGTCTGATAATGGAGTTTGAGCAATTAAGTTTTCTGGTAAAAAGTAATCAAAGTCTGATGTTTTCATTCAAATAAGGTTCCTTGGAAAGATTTTTTAAGATGACGATATGCTTTTTCGGTTACTACTCTCCCCCGAGGAGTTCGACTAATAAATCCTTTTTGTATTAAAAAAGGTTCATAGACATCTTCGAGTGTCTGCGGATCTTCACTGATTGAGGTTGCGATTGTTTCTAATCCTACGGGTCCGCCATGATATTTTTCAATGATTCCTAATAAATATTCACGGTCTTTACGATCAAGACCGGAATCGTCAATTTTGAGTTTCTCGAGCGCTAATTTTGTGATGTCGACAGTGATGATGCCATCGCTTAAAATATCGGCATAATCTCTTACCCGTCTGAATAATCTATTGACAATTCTTGGAGTGCCCCGACTTCTTTTCGCAAGTTCCTCAATTGCATACTGATTGATTTCGCAATTATAAATATTTGCAGTACGACGACATATCGTCTCTAAATCCTGATCAGTATAAAATTCAAGTTTATGAACAATCCCAAAACGATCACGTAGCGGACCGGTAAGATCACCAAATCGAGTAGTCGCACCAATTAGTGTAAAAGGAGGTAAATCTACTCTGATTGACTTGGCACCGGAATCTTTTCCGACAACGATGTCAATAACAAAATCTTCCATTGAAGAATAAAGAATTTCTTCAACAATTTTTGGAAGACGGTGAATTTCATCGATAAATAAAACATCACCGGGCTCTAAGCTGGTGAGAATGGCAGCTAAATCTCCGGTTCTTTCGACTGTTGGTCCACTCACGATTTTCATGTTAACGCCAAGTTCATTGGCTATTACCTGAGCTAGCGTTGTTTTTCCAAGGCCAGGCGGGCCATATAATAAAACATGGTCAAGAGATTCGTTCCGTTTTTTTGCGGCTTCAACAGCAATCTGAATCATTTCTTTCACACTATTTTGTCCGATATATTCATTGAACCGCTGTGGTCTTAGTGTAGCCTCTAACTCATCATCCATCAATAAATTGTTTGAGAGAATTCGTTTATCCATTAATAGCACCTCATATTTATTATAACAAATAAATATTAGTTTTCAGCGAAGTATTTCGAGTTCTTTTATTGTAATTCAAACAAAGTTCATATATAATTAAGGCAAATGATTCAGTGAGGTGAGGAAATGCCAAGAAAACGCGCTAATAACAACATTTCAACGCAAACCTTTTCTTCTGAAATTCCCAAACACGAAACTACAATGCAGGAAATTCAAAATTCAATCCAGAAAATTGAAGAAGATTATCGTGTGGAAATCGCTAAAATTGAATCTAATTTCGCAGTTTTTGACCGTGAATATTCAAAGACATATACACAGTATGAAAATGACTATTCAGCTGCAATCGCCTATGTTAATCAACAATATGGGCTTCTTTTTGATGCTCTTTCAAGTGATTTAGAAGATAATTCTCATATAAGCACTCATGCTATCTCTCGAGAAAATAACGAGTATGATTCAATTATAAGCAAATTCGAATCTTTACTTAATCAAGCTAATAAAAAGTATCTTGATTTATGTAAAGAGTCTGAGTCTTATATTGACCGTGAATCAACAATTCATCATTCATTTATCAAAGAAGAGGACAAACGCTTTGAGAAAATGTTTAAATCATACTCCAGTATCAATAATCGTCAATATGATACTTTGCTTTGGTCAATCGAAAAATCAAAAAACGCTTTAAATGATTTGTCAAAGAAACTTAATGACCAATCGTTTAACGATGCTAAATTCATGACTACTTCTGTCATAAAAACTATTGAAGATTTACGTTCAACTAAAAACAACATTACCGTCCTGTTTAAAACTACCACTCAGGTATTTTCTCAAAAGAAAAAAGTCATCGATGATTTATCACTCGTTCGTCAAAAACCTCATTCAGTTTTAAACCAGAAGTTAATTAACCAATTCGTCGAGCAAATTCAGAGTGTAAATGATCAGAGAAATTCATTTGAATTACTGGTAAAAGAAGATTTGAATAAATCGATAAAAACAATTGGTCAAAAGATGATTGCGGCTGATAAAGACAATAATCGTAAGTTGACACAGAAATACATCATGCAGTACCAAATTGTGAATTCCAAAGCAGAATTCCTTCTTAAACGTAATCGGGAAATGTCAGATTTGCTAATTCAAAAATATCAGAATGAAATTAAAAAAATAAAAATTGATTCATTCAGACGGGTTGAAGAAATTAAGCTTGCTTATTATATGCCCAGTGAATTCTTCCAAAACAGTATCAATCTTTATTCGAATTTTGCATTTTATATTAATGAATCGATGGATGAAATTGACAATATGCTTTCTGATTTCATTCGTTTTAATCAAAATATAGCACAATCAGCCAGCGATTACATTTTTACTTCTTCAAAAATATTCGAAGACTATAAAATTAATCTGCTTGTTACTGTGAATGACGTTACTAACCGTTTAACAGATCTGATAACAAATGTCGACAAAATAAGTAAAGACATCATCGAACTAGAATCTAAAAACCGTTTAGAAATAGCTGAAATTAGAAAAGAAATGGAAAATCTGGATATTACAAGTGATTATGAGAAATATTTAAAATCTCTTGAATATGACCGTTTTTTTGCTGATTATCAACATGAAATAAATATCCACAAATTACAACTTGAATTTGATAAAAATGAAAAATTATTATCAATTCAAAAAGAGCTTACTGATAAAAACAAAGAACGCGATCTTGATGAAGTACATATGAAACATGCAAAGTTAATCAGTACTTTAGAAAGACAAATTCATGAATCTTCACTTGATAAACAATTTATGATTGCCGAAACAATGCATAGAAGGATTGTTTCTTTACTAGAGGCAGAACACAAAAGAACTGATGCTGTTAATGAAATTAACAAAAGCCGGCAACAGTATGTAATATTAAAAGGCATTGATAATCAAATAAAAGAATATGAATCAATTGAAAAACAGGGCAATGATTATGTCGTTGAATATATCCATGATTCGCAAAAATTAATTGACCTTCATAAACAAAAAACAAACAAGGCTAAAGAATACGTTGAAAATGATTCTCATCAGTATCGTTATGCGCGTATACTGGAAAAAGAACGTCAGTTAACCATGGATTATCATAATAAAAAATATGATGACCTTACTTTACCTAACAGGCAGGCGGTTACTTATCTTAGCCAATTTTTGTTTAAAACCCATGATCATCTAAAAAAAAGAATTCAGAGTATCTCCTATCATATTAAGAATATGCTCGTTAATTTAAACGCTGAAACTGCATTACTTCAATTCAAAGCTTTAGAATCAAGCAACTATTACCGTCAAGACTTTTATTACTCGCTCAACAGCGCATCAGAAACATTAAATAGTGTCATCGAATCATGCCATATTCGAAATCATTTTGATAATATTGAGAAACCTATAGAATTGTTTATCTATCGCTTCAGTCAGCTTTCTGATGAAATCTCTTCATTGGCAAAACATCCCCATAAAATCAAGAAATATCATGGATATATCGAGAATTTTTATATTGAATCCTTGTTACTTATTGAGGATTATTTAATGTTTTTATTGGTATTTTTCAATACCGCACTCGAGAAAAGCATTGAATATGACGTTATTAACATCCACACGAAAAAGATTAATCAATTCAATGAGCAAGACATAATCAATAATTCATACGAAAACAGAATTTACCAAGCAGCTAATAAAAATCATAAAGTAAATCATTTTATCACTTCTCTTGATCAGGAATATGCTGAATTTGAATTAATCATGAAAGAAAAAGTATATCAGCTCAATCTGGTATTTTTAAAAATGCTTGATAAAGAAAAAAATAAATTGGCTTATATTAAGAGTGAATTATCCAGAGAAGTTGAGAATATTGACAGGAACCATTTAAAGGATGTCAATATAATCGCCAAGTCGATTGAGAAAAAGATATTAGATGCTCAAAAGTATTTTATCGAGATTGAAAATGACTATAAGGCCAAAAAAGCTTTACTCTTCCAAGATAATGAACAAATGATGAATTCGTTTGATCAAACTCAAAGTCATTCCGAGGAACAACGGTCATTATATCTCAGCCAATTAAATCAATCTATAATGACTTTACCACAGGTCCAAAATAAAGAAATAGAATTAATGGAAAGCAACAAACTGAATTTAATTAATGAAAGAAAAGCAATTCTCAATCGGGAATTGACTGAAATTGAAGAGAAAAAACTACTTGCTACCCCTAAATACCTAGAGAAAATCGAAGCAGTTAAATCGAGATTACCAAACGACTACTTAAAACTCTATAAAGAAATATCAGTTGCTCAAGAACAACTAATCAAGGAACACCGAAATATAGAAACTACTTACCAACAAAATTTCGGCCGATTTATCGGTAATCAGATGGAATATAACAGCATCTTGTTTAATGATTCTGTCATCTTACATTCATTTGACAAAGAAATGGAAACCACTGGGAAAATAATTATCAAATCAAACGAATTATTCCAAGATACTATCGAAAAATCAAACTTGACCCAAGAAAAAATAGTTAAAAAATCTGTGGAATCAAACGAAAAGCAAAAACGAGTTATTAATGTATAGAAAGGAGACTAATTATGGCAGAAGAATCAAAGTTTAAACCTTCAGTGAATAAAGTGCAATATCGTGGACAAATCAACGATGCTTTTGCCAATGAAACCGCTCTTTATGAATCTTTCTATCAAAAAATAACGAACTATGCAAATACACATAAACAAATAACCGTCAATAATCTTAATCAAGTTGAAACGAGACTTCGTCAATTAAAAAAACAAGCTTCAGTTTTACAGGAATCGATATTATTCCACGATGAGGAAGTTGTAGTTGAACGTTCAAAAATTATTCAAAATACTGAAAATCTTGTCCATGATCAAAACGAGAACATCCTTCATTTTGATCGTCTTAATGCCGATGAAATTTTTAACTCTACCGATTACTTAGCAAAAGCTTTAATTACCGTTAAGAACGATTTTTTCGATTTCCATCAGCATGCATATTTAAATGAGATATTATCTAGTGAAGAATACTTTGATTTTTTTACAAAAAAGAGTGAATCAATCCAGTCAATTTTAAATAAACATCAAGAAGATATTTATCAGATATTCAATGAACTTGATGATGAAATCAAGTTTATGGATGATAATATTTCTCGTCTTTTAAATGATAAAAATCAGAAGATGTTAACCATTACAGCCTTTTATGACCAGGAGTTAAAACATTATTCTGATAACCAACTCACATACAGTGCTGAATCTGATCCTACTTCCATTGAAGTTCAGGCCTTAACAAGTGATAAAATTAATCAATTTAACAAATATAAAGACCACTTAATATATTTAAATGCTCAAATCCGCGATAAGCTTCACAACGAATATTTAACATTGTTTAATCATATTTTTAATCGACTACTTCATTCTAAATCATACGAAATGATAAAGACCTATGACTTTTTTGATATTCCTGAACAGTATGTCAATCAGTATAAATTAAAAGTGATTGACCTAGCTCAATCTAAAGATAAATCTGAGATGAGTTCTGTTATAAAAAAATTAAAAGAATTAGAACAGTGGCGTACGATTAAAAAGCACCTAGAACAAAAAGCACACCGACTTCTAAAAAAACAAATGTCTGAAAAAATCAGACTTATAGTTTTCAATGAGAAATATAATGCAAAACAGTTATCAAAAATGGAACTATCTTTGGACACTTATCTTGAAGTCATGAAATTAGATCCTTTTTTAGCTCAATCATTAGGTGACCAGAGTTCGACTCTAATAAAAGATGAACGAATGTCCTTATCAGTTTTAAAGGTCAATAAAGAACTAAAAGTTAATATTAATTATGATATTCAGACAGCAAAAATCAAAAGTGAGATCAATGCTCTTGAAACCGATTTGCGTTTCGCCGTTAAAAAGACCTTGGTCGACCAGGAACTTGAAATCATCGATGAAATCTATCAGATTAATGATTTCGTCCTTGATGCCAGCTTGAAACGAGCGTTGGCTAAACAATCGGTAATAAAAGAAAGAGTATTAATTGAACGATTAGATAAAGCGACAAATGAGCATTTGTCTTATTTGATTGAATCATTTAACACTAACAGAATGTGGTTGTCTTTGGTTAGCCAGGCGCTTATTGATTCTATTAGAGCAAAAGAGACACACCGTATTTATGTTACTGAAGCAAAAGCGAAAATTGATTATCTTTTAAAACAATATGAAATAAAGGCTTTATATTTTAAAACCTTATATCAAAATGAATTGAGTTATCTCGTTAGTCAGCAGTCCCGTGTCGATAATGAATCAAAAATCAATAATGAATTCATTCTGAATATGTATTTAAACCAAATGCGCTTCGCGGAAGAACAGATAAATCTGGCTGAATCGGAATATCGTTTAAAACTTGAAGCGATAACAGAAACGATTGACGGAGAAAGAAAATATCACCAGGAAATGATTTCATCTGTCCAGCACAGATATGACGAGCAACTTAAAATCATTAAAAATGAATATGAGGCATATTTGTATCAGGACAACTTACAATTAGAATTAGCAAAAGACGAGAAAGTCAGAAAATCAATCAATGATAAATTATCGAAATCCATGAAATCTCGCGATCAAAAGATTAGTACGCTTATTAAAGATTTATCTGACAACCAGGTAATCAAAAAGGCCGAATCGGAATTAATTCAGTTAGATGAATATTTAGCTGATGCCGTCAGTGATGCAACAGAAATGAAAGATGCAACAATTGAAGAGTTCACTGAATTATACCGGTTCTCAAAAGAAAGATATGACGCTCTCAAACCTTACTTAGAAAGTTCTGTCAATATCCTTGATCCTACGTTTTATGATATGCTCGAACGAATTAATAACAGAATGATTTTTCAAATGAAGAAAGCTGAAATAGATCTCGATAACAACACCCGTGATCTATTAACAAATTACATTGAAGTTTATTTTCAAAAAGATGAAGAGATTAATCGAAATGACTATCTTGAACTTGTCGACGATATTGCTCAATCTCGTGAACAAATACAGACAAGATATTCGACGCGTCTTCAAGCAGTTGAATCTGCTTATCAAAACAGGATTGCAGAACAATTAAAAACAATTGAATCAATGAAAAAAGAAACCGAAACTTTAAAATCTAACTGGAGAATTAAACACGATAATGTTGTGGTTTTATTAAAATCACAATTATCAGCCATTGAAAGCGAATATCGGATTCAAAAACAAAACGATGACATTGCTACTCAGAAAAATATCGGTAAGTTATCGAGTGAATATCATCTTGCTTTAAAGAACCATCAAAAATTCACCGAAGGTGTCGCTAGCGACTTCCAAAAGTTGGTCAATAGCTATCAGCCATACATTAAATCCGCTAAAAAAGAGTTAGGATACACCAAAGCTATCAAACCTTTAGTGAAAAAGAATAAAACCAAGTTAAAAAGAACGCTTCGTGATATTGAGTTAAGATATCATCATTATCATATTCGGCCAATCAACGATAATAAATAAATAAAATACTCTGATAAGGGAGTTACACTACTTCCGTCAGAGTATTTTTTTATTATTTAAACTATAAAAATCCATGAGAGAATCACTTATTCTGGAAATCTATTAAAATGAAAGATACTCATGAAACATCAAAATGAATATACTATTTGAGTTGTTTTAATAAACTCTTTCCAAATGCGGTTTGAGCAACATTAAAATTATCGGCAATGGTAGCTCCAATATCCGCAAAAGTCTCACTAATCGGCAAATTACTGCCTTTAAAATAGCGATTATAAAAGAACATAGGAACATATTCACGCGTGTGATCAGTTCCAGCGTGAGTTGGGTCATTACCATGGTCTGCAGTGATAATTAAAAGATCCTCTTCACCAATAAAAGGGAGTAAGTCTTCTAAATCCTTATCGAACTCTTCCATTGCATTTTTATATCCGACAGAATCGCGGCGATGACCATAAAGAGCATCAAAATCGACAAGATTTACAAAACATAATCCCATGAAACTGCTTTTAGCTATTTCAATGGTTTTGATCATTCCATCGTGATTTGAGACAATACCCTGATGTCTGTTTATGCCCGATCCATTAAATATATCACGAATCTTTCCGACAGATATGACATCAAATTTTGATTCGTCAAGATAATTTAAAACCGTCTTTTCAGTCGGGCTTAAGGCGTAGTCATGACGGTTAGGAGTCCGTTTAAAACCGTTTATCTCATCACCGATAAATGGTCTGGCGATAATACGCCCTACTTTCCATTCATCCTTCATCGTTATTTCTCTGGCGATGTGACAAATATGATAAAGTTCATCTAGTGGTACGACTTCTTCATGTGCAGCTATCTGCAATACCGAATCGGCACTGGTATAAACAATCAACGCACCGGTTTTCACATGTTCAGGTCCTAATTCGACCAAGATTTCCGTTCCGCTAGCTGCTTTATTTCCTATTACTTTTCTGCCGGTTTTGGCTTCAAGTTCATCGATTAAAGCCTGAGGAAAACCGGTATCGGTAAAAGTTTGAAATGGTGTGTCAGTTTTAATCCCCACGAGCTCCCAATGTCCGGTCATCGTGTCTTTTCCGTTTGATAATTCAGCCATTTTACCAACATTTGCTTTAGGATTATCAACAGGATTAACTCCTAATATTTCGGTTAGATTCCCATACCCAAATGATTCTAATACCGGCAGATTGATTCCTCCGGCAGATTTAGCTAAATTAGCAATGGTATTTGCTCCTTTATCGCCAAATTTATCAGCATCAGGGAGTTCGCCGACGCCAACTGAATCCATTACAATTAAAAAAATTCTTTTGTATTTCATATTTATTCTTCCTTTCGATTAGCACGCGGATGAGCCGCTTGATATGCATTTTGAATGTGTTGTTTAGAGATATGAGTATAATTTTCCGTCGTCATGATATCTTCATGGCCTAATAATTCCTGAACTGCACGAAGATCAGCGCCGTTTTCGAGTAAATGAGTAGCAAAGGAATGACGTAAAGTGTGTGGAGATATTGATTTATCAATTCCTGCTGATACAGCTAAAGTCTGAATTATTTTATAAAATCCGACTCTAGACAGTTTTTGCCCGTTTTTATTCACAAACAGAATGTCTTTTCCTTCAGGGTGAATTAACGGACGTGCATCAACCAGATATTTTCTTAAAGCTATTGATGAATTTTCTCCGAGAGGAACAATTCGCTCTTTCGACCCTTTACCTAATATTTTAATTAAAGAGTTATTCAGATGTAAATCAGATATTTTCAAATTGATTAATTCCGAAACCCTTAATCCGGAACCATAGGCTAATTCAATCATCGCTAAATTTCTGATGTCGAGAGCTTTAGAGGACTTTTTCGCAGCCGTCAGCAATAACTCAATTTCATTCTGATTCAAGACAACAGGCAGTGGATTCGTCACTTTCGGTTGAGAGATTGTCAGAAAGATGTTTTCGTTACACAATTTTTCTGTAAGCAGGTAATGATGAAACGATTTAATTGATGAAATCTTCCGTGCGATTGATTTAGCTGATAAATCAGCACGTTTCAGATGATTTAAATAATTCAGTGCATGCTGTTTAGTAATCAAATCAGGACGATTAATATGGTACTGCTTATCAATAAAACTCAGATAATCATTCAAATCATTCTGATATGATTGAATTGTATTTTTAGCTAGATTTTTCGTGATTTTAAGATAATATAAATACTCTTTTATTAATCCATCAAGCAAGAAAATCACTTCTCTCTATATAAAACTTTGCTCTACATAATTCAGTAGCAACTGACCTTTTCGAGTTAATTTGATATATCCATCGTCGATGACAATTAATTTTTCATTGATATTTTTTAATAACTTTGGATATTTTTCAAAAGGATTATTATTAAATTTTTCTTTGAAACGGTTAATGTTGACGCCTTTATTAAGTCTTAAACCCATCAGGAACGTTTCCTGCATTAAATCGCAAGGATCTTCTGAATCCATTCCATTTCCCGATGTAATGACCGAATCGATATATTTTTTGATTGTTGAGTGATTATGATAGCGTCGTTCTTTAACTTGTGAATGTGCGCCCATTCCGATTCCTAAGTATTCATCAATCTGCCAATACGACAAATTATGCTTTGATGGGTAACCTGGGATGGAAAAATTGCTGATTTCATATTGTTCAAAGCCGTGTTTGGGTAATTCATCAAGGATATATTCATACATTAATGCATCAGTTTCTTCGTCAATCAGATTTAAATGATTATTAATATAATCGTGGTAAAGTTTTGTTTTTTGCTCTAAAATCAAAGCATAAAATGATAAATGAGTCGGTTTTAGCGACACAGCGAATTCAATATCTTTTTTTAATTCATCGAAAGTTTGATTAGGCCAAGCATAGATAAAATCAAGATTGATGTTATCGACATTTCCTTTTTTCAACAGTTTAACCGCATCAATGACCTGATTAACGTTATGTGAACGGTTCATCGCAATCAAATGATAATCAAAACTTGACTCAACACCTAAACTGATCCTGTTAACATGATATTTATTGAGTAAAGAAACAAAAGATTCAGAAATATCATTGGGATTAGCTTCTACTCCAAATTCATCAATCTGAGAAAGATCGATTGAATCAGACAATTTCAGCAAAAGCTTTTCAAGTAAATGAAGCGGTAATGAAGAAGGGGTTCCCCCGCCTAGATGAATTGTCCTGAGTTCATTAAATTGGTGCTGATAAAAAGACAATTCCTGAATGAGAGCATCTAGATATTTTTCCATCATATCTTCATTGGCATGCAATTTGGCAAAATCACAGTATGTACAGATTTGATGACAAAATGGAATATGGATATATAAGCTTTTTATCATGATATCACCGTTATTATGTTAACATAATCTTATAAAAATGTATATTAATATACTTTAAAAAAATTAATTAGAAAGAAAAGATGATGATTATTCATCATCATCCAAGGAAAGAACACTCATAAATGCTTCCTGTGGGATTTCAACGCTGCCAACAGATTTCATCCGTTTTTTGCCTTCTTTTTGTTTTTCCAAAAGTTTCTTTTTACGCGAAATGTCACCGCCGTAACATTTAGCTAATACATCTTTTCTCATCGCTTTTATATTTGATCTGGCAATGACTTTTGATCCGATAGCTGCCTGCACAGGAATTTCAAACAATTGCTTTGGAATCAGATTTTTAAGGCGGCTGCACATTTTACTTCCGCGTTCATAGGCAAATTCCTGATGAACAATCATCGCTAATGCGTCAACGGATTCACCATTAAGTAAAATATCTAATTTAACGAGTTTTGATTCTTTATATCCGGATATTTCGTAATCTAGCGAAGCATATCCTTTTGTAGAAGATTTCAGTTTATCAAAGAAATCAAAGATTATTTCTGAAAGAGGAACCTCATACATCAGTTCAACCCTGTTTGTACTTATATACTGCATATCTTTAAATGTACCGCGTTTTCTTTGACACAGTTCCATAATATTACCGACATATTCAGATGGACTGATTATGGTAGCCTTAACGTAAGGTTCTTCAATATGATGAACTTTACTGAGTTCTGGTAACATGGCAGGATTATCGATTTCAACCACAGATTTGTCCGATAAAACAACCCGGTAATTAACAGAAGGTGCAGTGGCGATGACATTTTGATTAAATTCTCTGTCTAGTCGCTCTTGGAAAATTTCCATATGTAACAATCCTAAAAATCCCACACGGAATCCAAATCCCAAAGCACTTGAAGTTTCAGGTTCATATTGCAGGGATGCATCAGATAGTTTTAATTTATCTAAGGATTCACGTAAAGTCGAGTAATCGGCTGCGTCAACTGGGTAAATACCACAATATACCATTGGTGTTAATCGACGATAACCTGGTAAGGGTTTAACGTTCCGTTCTATGGCATGAGTTACCGTATCGCCGACATGGATGGTTTCAATGTTTTTGATAGCTGCTGTCAGATACCCGACATCTCCAGTTGCTAAAAATGACCTTTGCTCTTCTTTTGGAGTATATACTCCTAGTTCGATTATTTCATATTCTGAATCAGTTGCCATCATACGGATTTTATCGCCGACGCGCATTATTCCGTTGACAACCCTGATAAGCGGAATAACTCCTCGGTATGCGTCATAGTAAGAATCAAATATCAAAGCCTGTAAAGGTTCATCAATGCTTCCGGAAGGAGACGGAACATTACGGACAACCGATTCCAATATTTCGGTAATACCTATACCGGCTTTGGCGGAAGCTAAAAGCGCATCTTTACCATCAAGACCGATTGTTTCTTCCATTTCTGCAATGACCTTTTGCGGATCTGCGTTAGGTAAATCTATCTTATTGATAACCGGTATAATCTCTAGATTATTATCGAGCGCTAAATAAACGTTAGCAAGAGTCTGGGCTTCGATTCCCTGTGAAGCATCGATAACTAAAATAGCACCATCACAGGCAGCTAATGATCTCGAAACTTCATATGTAAAATCGACGTGTCCTGGAGTATCGATTAAATGAAAGATATAGGTCTCCCCATTCTTTGCACGGTAAGATAATTCAACTGAATTAAGTTTAATCGTAATTCCTCGTTCACGTTCAAGATCCATGGAATCGAGTAGTTGGTTTTTCATTTCTCTCATTGGTACAGCAGAAGTGCTCTCAAGAATGCGGTCAGCAAGCGTTGATTTGCCATGGTCGATATGGGCAATAATGGAAAAATTACGGATATGTTTTTGGCGTTGTTTTAAAGCTTCGCGTTCGCTCACTAGCCTCACCCTTTCTATTTTTTTCTTGCTGATTAATTGTACACTATATTAGTATATTTTTCAATAAAAAAAGCATAAACATTGTCTATGCTTTTTAAAAATTGCCAAGTTATTTATAAGCCATGTTCTGTCCCTTTTTCAAGGTGGTAATCATTTATCTCCGGTTGACACCGTCAGTCGGCTGAATTGAATTATTCGCCTTCCGCTCCCCTACCAAATTTGGGTTTCTAGCTTGAGGGGTTTACCGCGTTTCATTCATGCATATTTTGCATGACTCGTCTCTGTGGCACCTTAGGGGTAATCAGGCCTTTGACATCCTTTTTCCCTCCGTCGCCATTGCTGGCGCCTGAACTTATCGGTTCGTTCAGCACAAACACTACAGGCATCTCAGCCTGTGCTAGCATGGACTTTCCTAACACTTATGTGCTCGATTACCCAATAACCTGACACCTATATTATATCATATAATTATTTAGAAATTGCTTCAAGTAACACCTTGCGGGATAAATCAACGCGGCCTTTTTCATCGATGCCGATAACTTTTACCGCGATAATATCGCCAATTTTAACAACGTCTTCTACTTTAGCAACGCGTTCTTTAGCGATTTGTGATATGTGACATAATCCATCTTGCCCAGGCCACAATTCAACGAAAGCACCGAATTTTTCTATACGAACAACTTTACCATTATACACTTCGCCAACTTCAACTGTTCTGATGATGTCCTCAATCATCTTCATAGCCTGATTAATAAAGAACATGTCAGTATGCATGAATATGACGCGTCCGTCTTGTTCAATATCAATTTTAACGTTGTTGCATTTTTCAATAATAGCTGTAATTGTTTTTCCGCCAGAACCGATAACGTCACGAATTTTGTCAGGGTTAATGCGCATCATTTTAACTTTTGGAGCGTACTGACTTAATTCTTCACGCGGTGCAGAAATAACAGAATCCATTACGTCGAGGATTTGTAGACGAGCTACTTTTGCCTGATCGAGTGCTTCTTTCAGAATTTGACGGCTGATTCCAGAAATTTTGATATCCATCTGTAAAGCAGTAATTCCGTCTCTTGTTCCGGCAACTTTAAAATCCATATCTCCAAAGTGGTCTTCTAAACCTTGTATATCGGTTAAGATTGTGTAATGATCATCTTTTTTAACCAATCCCATTGCAATACCAGCGACTTGCGCTTTGATTGGGACGCCCGCAGCCATTAACGACATTGAACCAGCACAGATGGTTGCTTGTGAAGAAGAACCATTTGATTCTAGCACTTCACTGACAACTCTGATGGTGTAAGGGAAAGAATCTTCATCAGGAATGACTTGAAGTAATGCTCTTTCACCTAATGCTCCATGACCGATTTCACGTCTTCCAGGTGAACCGTAACGACCGGTAGAACCGACAGAAAATTGTGGAAAATTATAGTGAAGCATAAAGCGTTTGCCTTCTTCAACTGATATGCCATCAATGATTTGGGCTTCTCCTAATGCACCTAGAGTTGTAACGCCAAGAACTTGTGTTTGTCCACGAGTAAATAAAGCAGAGCCATGAGTACGTTGAAATAAATCGATTTCAGCTGCTAAAGGACGAATTTCATCTGTTTTACGACCGTCAGGACGAATTTTATCGACAGTAATTAGTCGACGAACTTCATTAACCTGAATTTCTTCTAAAACACGATTGACATAAGTAATTTTGGCTTTGATTTCATCTTTATCAAGGCCTTCTGATTTATATCTTGCTTCCATCGTCGCAACGATTTCTTCTTCAATAGCACGGATTGCGTCGCCACGGGCTAATTTTTCATGGATTGATACTGATTTTACAATTCTTCCAGTTTCCAAATCATATACTGATTTACGAATGTCTTCTGGTATTGCATCAACTTCAATCTCCATTAATGGTTTTGCATGTAGAGAAATTATTTCTTCTTGGAAAGCAACTAATTCTTTAATTTTATCGTGTGCAAACATGATTGCGTCAAGCATAACTTCTTCAGAAATCTGTTTTGACCCTGCTTCAACCATGTTAACTGCATCTTTAGTTCCAGCAACAGTTAAATCCAAATCTGAAGAAAGCATTTGTTCAACTGACGGATTACAAATAAATTCACCATTAACTCTACCTACAACGACACCAGCAACGGGTCCGTTAAATGGAACACCACCGAGACCTAAAGCTAAACTAGATCCAAATAATGCAATCATTTCTGGTGAATAATCTGGATTTGTCGATAAAACTGTGTTTATAATTTGAACTTCATTGCGGAAATTATCATCAAATAACGGACGAATTGGACGGTCAATTGCTCTCGCGGCCAAAGTTTCACGTTCTGAAGGACGTCCTTCGCGTCTTAAAAATCCTCCAGGAATCTTTCCGGCTGAATATAGTTTTTCGGTGTAAACAACCATTAACGGAAAGAAATCTTGATCAGTTGGTTTATCTCCAACGACTGTAGCGGTTAAAACTGCTGTATCTTCATAACGAACTAAGGCAGCTCCTGTTGCTTGTTTAGCTAATTGTCCGATTTCAACGACTAAATTAGCTCCTGCAAATTCTTTTTTAAATACGATTTTTTCACTCATTTTTTACCCTCTTCTCCCTACCAAATATCCCATATTTGGCCTCTCTAATATCTTATTATCTACATTTTTTTATCAAAAAAAATGAAATAAACAAATAATAAGCACCCAAACGTGTTTGGGTGCTTGTCTTACTGTTATCGACGTAATCCTAGTTTTTCAATCAATGCAAGATAACGTTCAGGTGAAACAGATTTTAAATAATCAAGTAAACTTCTTCTTTTTCCAACCTTCATTAACAATCCGCGTTTGGAATGGAAATCATGTTTGTGAACTAATAAGTGCGCGTTCAACGTTGTGATTTCTTCAGTCAATAAGGCAATTTGAACTTCTGGAGAACCAGTGTCGCCTTCTTTTGATTGATAATTCTTGACAATTTCTGCTGTTCTTTCTTTACTTAATGCCATGATATAGCCTCCTATAATTTTTACTTACCTAAATCCGGAGCAAACGTTGGAGTTTCGATTGTTTCAGGTTTAGGCGCGTTGATTATTATAACATAATAAGATACATTATGCAAGTGATATTTATTGTGCGACGAGCTTTAGTAAAGCCTCTTTAATTAAGAACATTCCATAAGTATCTAATTGACAGTAATCCAAGAGATTTTTAATCGTTTTCTCTTTGGTTTCAGGGTCCATTTCCGGGAGTTTCGCATAGTGAACATAGGCTAATTCGCCGTTGTTGATTGGCAAAGATGAATAATCGGTTTTTGTCAAAGCGGGTAACACTTTTTTTAAAGAATAACTTCCATCTAATGAAGGATTATAATAATTATAAGATTCAATCTCTGATTTTGAAAAATGATTTTTTTGATAGAAATTAGGGTCATTTTTAACAACTTTATATAAATCAAAAAGGCGTTCAGATAACTCAATTAATCTTTGCGAATATTGTGGGAATAAAGAAGCAAATTCCAATATTCTGTTTTTTTCAAATGTCTGATTATAAACAACAATAGAACCGCCATCAGAAGGAATTGCCTCGAGTAATGCTTCTATTAATTCCAACCGGTGATCTTCGCCGTCTTTAGATAAGAAATAACGGTGATCCAAAAGCGAAGAGTCATTATTCATAATCGGTTCTTTTTCGATGTGAAGCGAAAACTGAAAGACAGACTGCTGATAAGGAGATTCCCCTCTGAATCGGGGTAAAATAGAAGGAAAAGCTTCAAAATCAAGATAATATACAGGATATTTTAAAGTATTTAAATAAGCAGTCACTTTTGTTTTGTTAATAAATGTATAATCGTTTTCCACGCAATATCTCTGCATAAGGTTTTTTTCACGATGAAGCCATGAAATCGGGACATCTTCAATACTGACTATCCCCTGATTAATTAAGTCATATGTATCATGGAAAATTTCCTGAGTAGCAGTCTTTTCGATGAAACCTTGATGATTATAAAAATAATGAAGGATGGAGTGTTCGCTGGGGAGATGAGAGAAACAGTAATCAACGAACTGGCATTGAAATGGTTGATTTTTACAACATTCATTTTTTACCAAAGCGCATCTAGAATCATCATCGAGTTCAATGTGGTTTATCATCCGATACAAATCTATTTCGATAATAGGCTGCATTTTTTCAACAATATAAGTCATATCGAAATAAGATAATAACTGATGATTATAATCACATAACCCCTCATTTTTTTTACCATCAAAGACATATTGATGGTTGATAACCGCTAACAGTATGCGTTTTTTATTTTTGGGATAAATTCGATCAAGAACGAAATATTTAAACGCTAAAAAATATAAATGTCTGCCTAAAGAATGATGTCGGTCCATCAGTTTTCGGAGTTTTTCTTCATAATTGTTTTTTACTCCATCAAATCCGGAATAAACATCAGGATAAAAAACTCCGTCGATATTTGGTCTGAAAAAAGAGCGCCGATCTTTATCAACGGTGTACTTGAGTTTAAAGAAATCTTTATTTGTAATGGGAAGAATGGTCGTTGACGTCAAGAAATTAGATTCAAACACTAAAAAATCGTTTTTTGAAGACAGAGTTATCTCATCTGTGAATACCGATGAAACAATGCGATCATGTTCGATATCAGCGTTCGGATGGAGATTTAATATATTGTAATACACAAGTTTTTTGAGGGTGATAATAGCAGAATTCATCATCTCTTGGGTGATATTCTCTGGAGTAAAAAGTGATTCTTCTTCGTCGTCGATATCCGTATTTGATTCGAAATTTGATAATCCGCTTAAGTATAGCATTTCTTGGAATTTATCATCAATTCCCTGCTTTTCATAACGTCTTTCTTGGGCGACTCGATCGAGAGGGGCATATCGTGTACACCGAAGATAATTCAGCAAATCAATCGTTGTAACAATCATAATTGTCTCCTTCGAATAGAAGTTCGTTTCTAGTTTAATTATACCATATTTAATCGAAGTAAATGAAGAAAAAATAAAACTCCTAATAAGGAGTTTATAAACTATTTAATAAACCAATCATTTCACGTTCATGGATATTTTGTCCGTAAGGATGATTTGTTTGTACAGATTCTAACAAATCGAGGAATTCATACAGCTCAATCCAACGAGAAATCATTTGCGCATTTTCTTCTTCAAAAGTGGGTTTTATAGAACCTATCGCATTATTTGCTAGTTTCGCCTGATAGTAATGAGTTTCCCAAGTTGAATCCGGATAATACTCAAAAATGGTAACTGTCGGGAAAATAATTTCGATATCATATCCCGTCTCTTCTTTTGTCTCACGAACGCAACAGGATTCTAAAGATTCATTTTCCTCAACTCCTCCGCCTGGAAGATTAAAATGCTGAGTTTTCTGAAAATAAACGGCTAATACCTTACCTTCATTAACAACAACGCTTCGGCAAGTAACTTTATGGTTTGTTTTATTAATCGATCTGCGATCAAGACCGTCTCCGAAAATTTCAATTTTCATTCTTTCCCTCCAAAAATTTGAAAACAGGTTTTTTAAATAAATCAATCATTTTTCCGATGCCTAAGGTAAAGATAATTGTGGTTGGTCCAATGAAAAAATATTGTTCAAAATGGCGAAATATTAAACCCGAAATAACCGCTAATACTAACGCAATAATTTCCCCTACAAGTTTTCCTTTACCATAAGTTGATTTCATTGCAACACCGATACCAAAACAAAGTTCATCCAAAGCAGGTAAAGGATATTCACAGTAGACTATAAAGTTTAGGCCTATAGCGCATACAACCATTGAGATAGCTAAATATAAAAGATTCCAAACCAGATTCATCGATTCAACACTCGGAATCACTAGCAATAGCAAATCGATTATCAAACCGATATAGAAACTGATAATCAAAGGGAATAGCATCCAGAGGCTATAACGTTTCTTCTGGATTATATAGGCAACCTGAATCAAAATGACAGCGATTATCGGGTTTAAATATTTATATTCTAAGGGAATTCCTTCATATAAATTTCTGTAGAAGGCATCCCAGCTGCTCATACCTAAACTTGTTTTTTGGATTAACGTAACGCATAAAGCTAATAAAGCTAGTCCAAACATATAAATAAATGTTTTTTTAACGGTAAATTTCATAGAGTCCTTTCACAATTCGCTCGGCAACTTCAATCCCGGTTACCATAGCATCGACTATTCTTTTGTTTTTATTAATACGGTCTCCACCAACAAAAATATGCGGATAATTTGTTGCAAAAGGAGATATTTCTGGAGTTTGTATGACATCGCTGCCATGGAAAAGAACGTCACTTGTTTTTTGTCCGGTAGCAAAAACCAAATCGTCGATTTCAAATGAAACATCACTGTTCGGTATACTCTGAACCAAATCTCTAGAACCATCGGGAGATTTGACAAGACACGTTTCTTCGCAGTTCAGTATTTTTATTTTATCCTGAAGACGTAAAGCAACCGGCCCTAATAACTCATGAATAACAACGCCCTCTTCAATAGCGTGTTGAATTTCAAATTTTCCTGCAGGGGCATCATTTATGGTTCTTCTGTAAACAATATGTACTTCTTTATCTAATCTTCTTAACGTTCTTGCCATATCGATAGCGACATTGCCTAAACCAATAATATAAATCCGGTCACCGAGCAATGTTTTCAAATCAGACATCGAGTATATATTTGTATTGAGGAGATCTTGTGCATAAAATACGTGCACATGATCGATTTGGATATCAACTGATGAAGGAAGACCGAGTCCATCAGCGATGAAAACGGAATCATACTTATGAATTAAATCCTTTAACAAAACATCCCTGCCAACATAAGTATTAAAATGAATTTTTATATTAAGTAAATCGAATTTACGTCTGATATCGTTTAAAACAGATTTGTCAAAACGGAAATCAGGAACTAGATTATAGACAGTTCCCCCTAATTGCTCATTAGCATCGATGGCTTCTACTGTGAATCCATATTCTGCCATTTTCAGTGCATTAGCTAATCCTGCAGGTCCAAGGCCAATAACAAGATGTTTTTTGGGGATTGTTTGTTTAGGATAATCGATGATCTCTTTAAAGATATCTGCCACACTTTTTTCCACAAAACCAATTCGGATTGGTTTATGGATTTTATTTAAGGTACACGCCCCTTCACATAAAGACTCATTTTGACACAGAGCGCCGCATAATTCAGGTAAATTAGAAGTCTCATGCCATATACTTCTTGCTTCTTCCCATAATCCCTTTTTTATTTTATTCATAAATTCAGGGATGTTGTTATGGGCGGGACATGCAGAAACACAAGGTCTATTTTTACACTCAAGACACCTGTTGGCTTCAGATTGAATAGTTAATTTGTCCATAGGTCCTCCCTACAATTTATATATTCTCTCGAATAAAATCTTCGATCGTTTGTTCCATTTCTTCAGTTACCGTATGGCCAACGGGAAAATCCTTGTAATGAATATTTAGATGCCCTGAATCGTGCATTCTCGTATAAAAATCATAAGCATTTTTATAGGTTACTACATTATCCTGCGTTCCTTCTATAATAAGCATTTTAGATGAAGGGTCATATATAGAATCACTATTTTCTAATTCAACCAATATCGAACTAAGCTCATTCATCCGCGCCTGTCCAAGAAAAGAAGCTTTCATATCCTGATAATGTCTCTTCAAATCTGGTGCCCCGATTAGCGGAATTAAAAAGTCAATTTTATGAAGATATTTTGGCATTTGATAAACGATATGTCCTCCCATAGAAATCCCCAGAAATCCCAATTTTCCAGCAAAATCAATATAATGATTTAGATAAAGATTTGATAAGTCAATTGCGGTCTTTTTTATTACTTCGGGCATTGCCATGGTTTTCTCATAATCCTGCCCAGATTGATAAGGTTCTTCCATTCTCAATCCATGTTTATATGCATCGATAGACACCACTAAAAAACCTAAGTTAGTCAGTCTCTCCGGTAATTTACCAAAATAGTATAATTCTTTAGAACATGTATGTCCGTGAACAATAAAGAAGACACCCTTTATGCTCTTTGCTTCTTCTGGGTAACATTCTATGATAGGAATTTCGTTGATTGTAGTATGATTAACTCGATATGCCATAAATGACTCCTGAATATAAATTAAATTTTAACTCTGATTTTTGATTACATGTGCAGTATCATATCTTGAAGTTATGGTTTTTGTCAAGAATACAAGGAAAAGTTATAGTCGAATTATGGAAAATCATCCTAGTGCGGAAGTATATAATCACATAATAAGCAATAGTCTTTAAAAAAAGTAAAAATCATAAAAACGGTTATGATATCTTGCACATTAATAATACCAGTAATTTCGTAAATTCACAAGAAAAAATGCCATCCAAAGGATGGCAAATATTATGATTTTAGTGCAAATTTCAAGACATCATCAATTGTTTCGGCAAATTCTATTTTCAGAACATCCCTGACTTCTTTCGGAATGTCATCAACATCTTTTTCGTTGCCTCTAGGAATGATGATTTGTTTCAAACCGCTTCTCGCTGCCGCAATGGCTTTTTCTTTAAGACCACCAATAGGCAGAACTCTTCCTTTTAGCGTAATTTCACCAGTCATTCCGATGAAACGATCAACTTTTTTCCCAGATAAAGAAGAGACTAATGCAGTAGCAATCGTCACCCCTGCCGAAGGACCGTCTTTAGGAATTGCTCCTTCAGGAACATGAATATGAATATCAGATTTTTCGAATATTTCCGGTTTAATTCCGAGTTTTTCAGCATTAGTCCTTACATAAGATAAAGCTGCCATTGCTGATTCTTTCATCACGTTTCCTAAATTACCGGTTGAAATCATCGAAGTTTTACCCTCATAGTATGTTGCTTCGACATCAAGAGTATCGCCACCAGCGACTGTATAGGCTAATCCAGTAACAACACCAATCATATCTTCTTTCTGAATCTGATTATTATGGTAAATCGGTTTCCCTAAATAATTAATAAGATTATCAGATTCAATATGAACAACATCAAGTTTATTAACCAGAATTTCTTTAATGACTTTTCTGACGATTGATCCGAACAATCTTTCCAGTTGTCTGACTCCGGCTTCGCGCGTATAATCTTTAATCATTGCGCGAATAGAATCATCTGAAAAAATGATTTTCTCTCGTTCAAGGCCATGAGAGTCGATTTGTTTATTAATTAAAAACTGTTTTGAGATATAAAATTTCTCAATTTCAGTATACGAAGATAATTCAATGATTTCCATACGGTCGCGTAATGGAGCAGGGACATTTTCTAAGTAATTAGCGGTCGCAATAAAGATGACTTTTGATAAATCATAGTTTTCTTCTACGTAATGGTCACTGAAAAACTGATTTTGTTCCGGATCTAGAACTTCTAACAAAGCAGAAGACGGATCGTTTCGGTCGTCATAAGTCAGTTTATCGATTTCATCAATTAAAAATACAGGGTTAGAGACCTGAGCTTTAATCATACCGTTGATAATTCTTCCAGGCAAAGCTCCGACATAGGTACGGCGGTGTCCTCTAATTTCAGCTTCGTCTCTGACGCCACCCAGTGAAGTTTTGACAAATTTACGGTTCAGAGCATTCGCAATTGATTTAGCTAAGGATGTTTTTCCTACTCCAGGAGGACCATAAAGGCATAAAATAGTTTGTGGGTTTTTTCCAGTTAACATTTTAACAGACAGATATTCAATAATTCTTTCTTTGACCTTTTCTAATCCGTAATGAGCTTTATCTAATTTATCAATAGCGATATTAATATCTTTTTCATCGGTTGTCGTTTTTTGCCAAGGAATGCTGATTAATGTTTCAAGGTAAGTTCTGACGACATTGCTTTCACTCGAGTTAGCAGATAAATATTCATATCTCTTTAACTCTTTCATTGCTTTTTCTTTCACTTCCTGAGGCATATCAGAATTTTCAATACCCTCTAAAAGTTTTGTTACGTCGTCCTGTTTTGAATCACCAAGTTCTTCCTGAATTGCTCGCATTTTTTCACGCAGATAATATTCTTTTTGGTTTTGATCTGCAGATTTACGAACGGATTCATTAATTTTTGATTCGATTGACTGAAGCTGTTTTTCTTTTTCGATATCTTCGAGTAAATACTGAAGACGTTTATTAATAGATACAGTGGTTAAATATTTGGCTCTTTCATTTTCTGAAATTCTTAATTCGGAAGCAATTAAATCACAAAGCTTATCACTGGTAATCCCTCCCTGCATCGAATCCAAAACTTTCTTTGAATCGCGGAATAAATAAGCAGCATTTTCTACAATTTCCTTAGTAACCATTTTTAACAAAACTTGTTCTTCATCTAAATTTTCAGGAAGTAAAACAAGTGAAGTAAAGTCAACTAAGTAATAGGGATCTTTTGTAATTAAATCATTTATCTGAACACGGGTAATCGGTTCAAATTTAATTTTAAAATTTCCATTAGGTAATTTAATTTTAACACTGATTCTTGCCAATAATCCTACTTGAATAATATCAGAATATTCGGGTTCAATTATTTCTGGGTTTTGTTGAAAAAGCAATACAACATATCCATCGCGATTAGACTCCGACTCGAAAACAGCATTTTTTGAAAAATCGCGTCCAACTTCAACGCGGACATCAGAATTAGGTAAAAAAATCACACCTCTAACCGGAACGGCCGGAAGGCGATCATTAAAGATTTTTGTAGCATCGTACATTGAAATCACCTCTTGTACTATAAATATGTATTATAAAGATTTTAACAAAAACATGTGAAGTTTTTATGTTAAATCTTTAATATTAATTTTATCATAAAAACGTAAACAAACCAACTAATTGCTCCTTGAAAATAAAAAGAATTCTCAGGAGTTATCCTAAGAATTCATATTATTTTTAAACTACTCGATGAACTTAACGTTCTGAACCAGTAAATCAATTGCCTTTTTAAAGACAATTTCATCAACGACTGCCGATTCAGGAATAGCAGACTGAGCTTGTTCTAAAGTAACATTCTGGCTCTTATATTGTTCAACAATTTCTAAATACTTAGCTTCTATTTCTTCTTTGGTAGCAGAAAGATTTTCTTTCTTGCCAATAGCTTCAATAACTAATTGTGAACGGATGGTTCTTGTTGCCTGAGCTTCAAGGTCCTTATCATATTCTTCTTTAGTTTTTCCCATGTATTGTAAGTACATATCAAATTCTAAACCATACTGTTTAATTTGTTTTTGAGTAGAATCATCTAAACGGCTTGCCTCTTCTTTAATCATTTCTTCAGGAACATCAAAAGAAGCATTGGCAACAGCTAATTCAATAACTTTATTCGTTACTTCGTTAGTATTTTTTTCTGCTTTTCCATTTTCCAGATTTGATTTGATATGAGCTTTATATTCATCAATAGTCTGAACATTTTCTAAATCAAGTGCAGCAACAAAATCTTCTGATAAAGTCGGGACAACACGACGTTTGATTTCATGTAATGTAACAGCAAATACAGCTTCTTTACCAGCTAGAGTAGCTTCGTGATATTCAGCTGGGAAGGTTACGACAACGTCTTTTGAAGATTCAGGAGTCATACCAACCATTTGCTCTTCAAAACCAGGAATGAATTGTCCTGAGCCAATGACTAATTCATAATTTTCGGCAGTTCCGCCATCAAATTTTACACCGTCAACAGATCCGGAAAAATCAAAAACAGCGGTATCAGTTAATTCTAGTGAACCTTCTTCTTTTAACTGCATTTCTGCATTCTTGTCTAATTCTTTCTGAATAGCTGCTTCGATTTCATCATCAGTAGCGACATCTGAAAGTTTTTTAACTTCTAAGCCCAAATACTCACCAAGTTGAATTTCCGGTTTAACCGCAACAACAACTTCGTAGGTAAAATCTTCTCCTCTTTTAACTTTGTTAAAATCAAGATTGATTTTAGGTTGAGCAACAACCTGGATATTATTTTCTGTAACTGCTTCATAGTAAGTATCTTGCATTGCATGGTTGATTGCTTCTTCATATAAAGATTCAACGCCATATTTCGCTTCGTATACAGCTCTTGGTGCATGGCCTTTTCTAAAGCCTTTGATTTCTACTTTTTGATTTACTTCTTCGAAAGCGTGATCGAGAGCATGTTCAAAAAGTTCTTTGGTCACGGTTACTTCAAAGCGAACCTTTGACCCACTTAATTTGTCAATAATCATTTGTATCCTCCATAGAAATTTCTCACTGTTAAATTATATCAAATCATATGATTGAAAGCAATCTTTTTGATTTTTAAACGAACTTTTCAAAGACTGATTTAAGCCTTGAAGGCATCTTCTTGACTGACTCTAGCAATACGCTAGGCAAGAGGATGATTGCTTCGCCAAAAGCATTTTTACGCAATTCTTTTTTGGTTAAACCTTTTAAGTTCATAAATAAGAAATTGCGGCAGATGATTCCGACTCTTAACGATAACAAAGCATTTCCAACGCCCTGTGCTAGAGAACCGGTCAGGATTTTTAAAAACGGCACTTCATTTAACGCCTGAAGTCCTTTGGCAGGGAACAATTCATTTAAATCTATACCTTCTAGTGATTCAGCTATTACCGCCGAACTCATGACATTGAGCGATAATTTTCCTAAAGCGGCGTAACTCGGTCTGAATCCGCATTTTACGACCAATTCTTTTATCAAGCGCAAATTAACAATGAGAACAGCTGCTAAATCAAGTCTGCCGTTTTGACTTATTGCGGTTGATAAAAAGACAGTTTCCGCATGGGCAACGATTATTTTATTGAGTTCTTTTTTTATCGTCTCGTCAAATACTTTACTTAAAACTGATTTTAACATCATTGAATCGGATAACGATGTTCTGATTGCTTCTTTCTGTTCTTCAGAAATATAATTTTCTAATAACAAGTTATTAGCAACTTTTTTGTACATATGATAGTTCTTTTTAGCATTCGTTTCTTCATCAAATAATGTGTCAATCGAGAATGTCGGAGAAAATAAAACGATAACAATCGGACGGACGACCAGCAAAATAAATAAGATAGCAGCCAAAGCATAAAACCCATATTCTAAATATGGACTGACTGACCGGATTCTTTCTCCAAGGTCAAGGACACTTGATAAAAGTAACATCACGATAAAGAAAAAGGCACCAATTCCTAATGTAATCCAAAAAGCTTTACTGATTTTTTTCATACTATACCCTCTTTTTTCTAAAATAATCTAAAGTTTCCTGTTCATCAATGTGCATACGCTCAATCAGTTCACTAGTAGAATCATATTTATACTCTTCACGTAAATATTTTTCAAAAATTACAGAAACCGTTTTACCGTACAGGGAATGGTTCCATTTAAAAACATTTACTTCAAGCGTCACTTCTTGGTTAGAAAATGTTGGATTATCACCAATATTTGTCATCGATTCGTACTCTATTCCATCGATGATTATCGTTGTAACATATACGCCTGTTTTTGGAAGAAGATAACCATCATAATCAATATTAGCTGTGGGAAAACCCAGATATTTTCCCCTTCCACGGCCTTTTATGACCTGACCAGAGATTGTGTAACGGTAGCCCAGCAAATAATTCGCTAAAGCGATATTTCCTTGCTCTAAAGCCTCGCGAATGCGAGTAGATCCAATTTTTTCAGATTCATAAGTCATTTCATCCAAAACAAGAGTTTCAAATTGAGAAGACTGTTTTAAAGTGTTAGAAGTTCCTAGTCCTTTTTTGCCGAAGGTAAAATCAAATCCGACCACTACTGTGGAGGCACATCTCAGAAAACGTTCAATGAAAATGTTCGGTTCTAGATTGATAAGTTCATCAGAAACCTGAAAAACAAAAAGATAATCAAAACCCATTTTTGAGGCTATTTTAGCTTTCTCCTCCAAATTCGTCAAATGCTTAAATTCCCGTTTTTGGATAAAAGAAAGGACGTGGGTTGAAAAAGTCATTATCGCGGTTTTCTTATGTCTGATTTCCGCAATTTGTAATGTCTCATTAAGTAAAGTCTGATGAGCTGTATGAACCCCATCAAAAAAACCTAATGCGACAACTAAATCATTACACTGAATTGTATCATTATATTGTAAATATACTACTTCCATTATATCAACACCGACAATCTCATAATATTTCTATCTTCATCATAACTATATATGGCCAAAGGGATCCCTTCTTTATTACAGACGATTGTATCTTGAAGGTTCGTAAACAAATTTGTGGGAAGAAAAGCGCCATTTGATACTTTAAACAAATATTCATCCGCAATATTGACTCTAGAAAACCCAAGATAATCAACAGGATCTAACAAATGTACGGATTCAGGATTAATTTCTTCAATTTGACAGGACTGATTTATCCTGAAACTACCTACTCGAGTTCTTCTTAAATTTGATAATGTCGCTGGAATATTTAAGGCATCACCAATATCACGGGCAAGCGAACGAATATAGGTTCCTTTCGAACAGGAAATATTCAGCGTGAAAAATGCTTTTCCCTCTGATATTATTGGTAAGTTTAGCAAATCAATTGAATCTATCGTTACTTCTCTAGGGGTCATCACAGGTTCTTCTTGGTCGTTATGAATATATTTATACGCCCGCTTCCCATCAATTTTTATTGCGGAGGCGACTGGGGGTATTTGATTAATGGTTCCTATGAAGCGATTGAGAACTTTTATAACCTCATCTGTATCTATTGACTCGATTATTCTTGACTCTGTTATTTTCCCTGTGATGTCATCGGTATTTGTTTTGATTCCCAAAGCAATTTCTGCAATATATTCCTTATCGTGGTCAGTCAGATACTTCACAAATTTAGTGGCTTTTCCGATACAAACAACCAACAATCCGGTGGCTAAAGGATCAAGGGTTCCGGTGTGCCCTATTTTTTGAGTATGTAATAGTCGTCGCAATTTATTGACTACGTCATGACTAGTCCAGCCAATGGGCTTGTCAATTAGTAAAATTCCATCCATTTTCACACCTCAAATCACAAGAAAGATTATATCATATGTTGAGAGAGTAATAAAGAAAAATTCCCTGATTAAAAAAGAACTGTCTTAAGACAATTCTTTAAAATAATCGATTTGATGAATCCATTCTTTGAATTCGTCAAAATTCACTGACCCACTTATTCTTGAAATCTCTTTTCCCTGATATATAAGCATGATAACAGGTACCCCAACAATCAAATATTTCTGAACGATGGGCTTATTTTTTTCAATGTCTATGCGAATAATTGGGACAAAGTCCAGTGTTTCTAAGTGTTTTAACATTCTGGTCACACTTCGGCAGGTTCCACACCAATTCGCATAGAATTCGAGTAAAACATATCCAGATTGAAGTAATTGTTCAAATTCATGGTTATTGTCATGTGTATATTCAAACATTATATTCCCTCTTATTTAAAATATAAGATTGTGACGCCTGATCCACCTTCGCCGTCTCCGCCGCTTCTTGAAGATTTTATTTGCTTATTCTTTTTAATTTGTTCCTGAACTCCTTTTCGCAGAGCTCCGGTACCGTAACCATGAATAATATAAGTAAATTCAAGGTTATTTATCAGACAATCATCGATATGTTTCTCTAAAGCTGCCATAGCTTCTTCATATCTCATGCCTCTTAAGTCAAGTTCGACCTTGGCATTACTTGACCGTGTTACAGAAACTTTTGATTTTTGATCAGAAGATTTATGATTGATGAATTCAAGTTGATCTTCAGAAAACACCGACGAAAGAATACCCATTTGGACCGTGTATTTATTATTTCCTGCATGCTTCATGACGATACCTTGCTTTTGATAAGGAATTACCGTCACAATATCGCCGATAGTTATCTTTCTCTGATTGATTTTTTTCAGTTGAATCGGATCGGTTCCAAGATTTTTGACCTCATGTTTTAATCTAGCTAGTTCATGATCTCTAAAATTTTCTTGTTTTCTTAACTGATCTAATTCTTTAATTAAGGCTAAAGCTTCTTCTTTTGTTTTTTCAATGATTTCCTCTTTTTGTTTCTCTAGTGCGATATAGGCTTTATTTTGTTCTTCTTTTGTTTGAATAAGCAAATTTTGGATATCCTGATTCTTTTTCTCCAGAGCTATTTTTTTGTTTTTATATTCGTCTATTTCTTGATTTAATTCCAGACTTTGAATTTCTAGTTTCTTCATTAATACCGTTGTTTCATTATCAAAAGATAAAGAGACTTTTCTGGCATTATCAATGATGTCATCAGATAAACCCAGTCTAGAAGCAATTTCTAGCGCGTTTGAAGTTCCGGGAGTACCGATTTGAAGACGATAAGTAGGTTTTAGAGTATCAATGTCAAATTCAACCGAAGCGTTGACAGTGTCATCTTTATTGAATGCGTAAAGTTTCATTTCTGGGTAGTGTGTCGTAACCATTGTGTATGCTTTCTTCTCACGAAGAAAATCCATAATCGATATAGCCAAAGAGGCTCCTTCTTTAGGATCGGTTCCCGAACCTAATTCATCGAGCAAAACCAAAGAGTCAGAATCGACAGTTTCGATTATTTTAATGATTTTTGTAATATGGCTTGAAAATGTCGACAGTGATTGTTCAATCGACTGCTCATCGCCTATATCCGCAAAAACGTTAGAAAATACTCTTGTTTTTGATCCTTCATCGACCGGTATCAGCAGACCAGACTGCACCATAATTGACAGAAGTCCGAACAGTTTAAGAGCGACAGTTTTTCCGCCGGTGTTGGGGCCGGTAATAATGACTGAACGATATTGACCAAAATGAATAGTATTGGCGACAACAGTTTCTTTTGAAATTAAAGGGTGTCTTCCTTTGATGAGATTAATAGTATTGGCAGTTAATTCTGGCTTGGTTGAAGAAGTTGTAATTGCATACTTGGCTTTGGCAAAAATTACATCTAAAGAAGTTAAAAGATCAAAATCAGTTGTAAGCTCATTTACATTATCCCCAATAATTGCGGTCAGTTTAGCCAGAATTTTTTCGATTTCTTCGTTTTCTTGAAGATAAAGTGTCTGAATAAGATTATTAATTTCAACACACCCCATCGGTTCAATAAAAACAGTTTCTCTTGAACTGGACTGATCGTGAATTATTCCTTTGAACGAATTCTTAAATTCTGCTTTCACAGGTAAGACTAGCCGGTTATTACGGATGGTAATGATACTATCGGTTAGTTTCTGCCCTTCGCTTTTTAATAAGCTTTCCATTTTTTCAGTGACTCTTTTTTGATTCACTGCTAAACGTTTGCGAACCGACGCTAATTCGATTGAAGCATCATCATAAATTTGTCCTTTATTATCGATGCATTTTTCTATTTCTGTTTTAATAAAGGTAAGCGTAATAAGTTCATCATAATAATGATTTAAGGTGACAGTAGAAATTTCAAGCTGACGTATCTTTCTGATATAACGTTGATTATTACCGACCGCTTCTACTAAAGAAACCATTTTCAAGAGTTCTTCAATCGATAAGGTAGAACCAAGACTAGCTCTTTTTAAACTCTCCTTGACATTCAATACTCCAGACATTGGAGAAGAATCAAAACGTTCAATCATTGTTTTGGCTTCTAAAACCTCATTGAGCCAGAGTTCGATAAGTTCATCATTGTCAGTAGGCTCTATCACTGTAACCAGGGTTTTGCCTATATCAGTTTCTGCATAATTTTTAATTTGTGCTAAAATCTTCGGAAATTCAAGCACGGTTTGATTAAATGTCATATTTTTTCACCCGTCTTTATCTACTATTTTAACACATAGTATGTTAAAATGTAACCGTGGATGTGAGAATATGAATTATGTGTTTAATATTAAAAAAAGCGATGTCGATTTGTTTATAGATTATTATGCACAACAACCGGTAATTCCCGAAGATTCGCGAATTATGATGATTTTTAAAAACGATGATATTACAATGACTATCTATCAGTCTTTAAAAGTAATGCTTCAAGGAAAAAATGCTTTAGAAGATTATTTGATGTGGTCAGATATCCTTGGCTTTAAGACGGTTACTGATACTCAAGAAACTATAAAAAATGAAGAAATTAATGCTCAGAAAAATCTTAAGCTTTATCATAACTCGGCAATCGGTTCTGATGAAGTCGGAACCGGAGACTTTTTTGGGCCGGTCGTCGTTTGTGCCGCATATGTCAATAAGTCATTAATCCCAACTTTGGAATCGATGAAAATCAAAGATTCCAAGAAACTGACTGACGAATTTATTCTCTCGATTGGAGAAAAATTGAAGACTTTAATCCCTAACAGCATTTTAGTCACGGATAATAAGAAATATAATGATCTCATTCAACAGGGATACAACATGAATAAGATTAAAACATATCTCCATAATCACGCGATTAAGAAATGTTTAAAGATGGTTGAAGGCCCCGTTGAAAATGTCATCGTCGATCAGTTTTGTTCGCCAAAACTATATTTTGATTATCTTGAAGGCGTCAACACTTACAATGACATCACTTTTCTCGAAAAAGCTGAAGACGCCCACTTAAGTGTTGCATGTGCAAGCATTCTCGCAAGATATTCATTTCTTCTGCACATGAATGAGTTGAATAAAATTGCAGGAATGGTTCTTCCTTTTGGAGCAGGACCGGGAGTTGACGCAGTCGGACAAATTCTTGTATTAAAAAAAGGTCTGGACTTTCTGCCTATGGTTGCGAAAATGAATTTTAAAAACATGGAAAGAGTAATAAAAAAGGCTTGAGCTAAAAAGAACAGTATGTATTTTCAGTCAGTTAGCCTCCTCTAACTTTTTAGAGCACTTTAATTGCATTCATTCAATAAAAATGATAAATTATGGGTGTAAATAAAAATATTTTAGGAGGATTTTTTATGAAACATTTATTACCACAATTAACATATAACTATAATGCACTTGAACCCTTTATCGATGAATTAACAATGACAATCCATCACACTAAACATCATCAGGCATACGTTGATAATCTTAACGCCGCCCTCGACAAACATCCTGAATTATACAATCAGTCTTTAGAAGAATTATTGTCGAAAATTGATACCCTTCCTGCAGATATTCAGACTGCAGTAAGAAACAATGGCGGAGGTCATTATAATCATTCACTCTTTTGGACTTTGCTAAAAGTAAACAATGGTGAAAAACCATCGGGTGAACTATTGGTTGATATTGAAAATGCATTTGGTTCATTTGAAAACTTTAAAGATCTTTTTGCAAACGCAGCAAAAACCAGATTTGGTTCTGGCTGGGCATGGTTAATTGTTAACAAACATGGTCGCCTTGAAGTAGTATCGACGCCAAATCAAGATCCAGTCCTATCTTTAGGCACTCCAATATTAGGAATAGACGTTTGGGAACACGCATATTATTTGAAATATCAAAATCGCCGTCCTGATTATATCAATGCCTTCTTTAATGTAGTTAATTGGGAAAAGGTTAACGAATTGTACAAAAAAGCAAAATAAATATATAATAAATAAGACGATAACCACACGGTTACCGTCTTTTTTTTATGATTTAGCTGATGAAACAGGTTTATATCTACCATTGAAAATATCAATTATTTCAGTTACTGATTCGGAAGATAAAGAAATAGGTATTAATAAAAAATTACCTCTTACTAAATCTTCATCCTCAAGATCTGTGATTAACCCTTTTAACGTATCGTTTTCATCAAGTTGTTTTTTAAGTTCCTTATCCGTTTCAAATTCTAGTACTACTGCGGTATTAAGTCCGCGGGTGAAAACATGAACCTGAATAACAACACCATTTTTTTCAAAATTAGTAAGCAACCCTGAAATCCAAGCACTTCCATCTTCAGAATAAGAATATCCCGCTTCTTCAAAATCCGATTTAATGGTATCAAGTTTCACACAAGCAATTGTAAAGAAAGCAAAGCCAAAAACTACCAATGCAGCAATAAGTTTTTTCACTGTATTCCTCCTTAAAAATGACTTATTAACCCCATTGTATTCCTTTTTTATCTTAATGTCAACCTAAGCAAAAAATGTCTCTCAAACTAATCTTCATCATGGTGATTATCTTGATCTTTTGGTTTCTTTTTAATGCTATTAAATAGTTTAATTTTAAGGTAACCTAATAATAACACTCCCGCGACGATTACAACCCACCAATACCAATCCATATTATTCCCCTCCTATGTTAACTTATTTTTTTAACAAAGCCTTTTAAAGCAAAATATCCAAGAATCAAAGGATATATTGTTCCAATGAGCATATAAATCCAGAAATTTAAATTTGCGTCATTTTGACTGTTTAGCGCTAAATTTAGTAAAGCCTTCATCGGCCAGAAATTTGGAAATATTCCAAAAATATATTGTTTTGCATCCTGAAAACTATCTAACAATATCAGCATAGGAATCATGACAAACAGCCCTCCACCTTTGACCAATGCAAATCCCTCAATTTTATTTTTAGCAATTGCGCCTAATATCAAAGCGACGAAAGGAACAATTAGTGAAGATACTACTGAAAAGAAGATAATATAACCATAACTAATATTATCAAACAATCCGATTGTGACCCCTCCATAATTGACAACATAGCTATCGCTTGCAAGAAGTTTGATTCCACCAACCATAAATATATTGCCCAATATCGATAAAATATAAGTATAAATGATTTTAAAAGTCGCATATCCGGATACAGTGATTGGAGAAACAGCTATATTTGACAGCGTATTTTCATCTCGATTATCTAATAAACTGAATCCAAGCATCGCTCCCATCATAAACCCGCCGATAGAAATCAGTAAAACAAAACCAATCAACAGAGCAATAGCTTGTGCGTTCGGATTATCTGAACTCGTTTTACTGATAATTGCCGGTAGTAAATAACCACAAATAAAAAGCATTAAAACAGGATAAAGAAAGATAAATAGATTCATCATATCTTTAACAATAGTCTTTATTTCATATTTAAATAAGCCGAAATATTTTTTCATTACAATCACCCCTCTATTGCGACTTTTTTAAACTTTTTATATACATAACCTATATAAATCCCTATTCCTAAAACCATTAAATAGATATAAGCAAGTAATTGTTTTACCCAATCAATTTCATTGAATGAAGACCGGATTAACAATTCTCCTGAATATGAAGGAGACAATAAAGCGAGAATCTCATAATCAGATGTCAATATTTCTAAACTTTTCAGTAACGTAGGCACATAAAACAATAGTATTACTCCGGAAAAAACGACTAACATCGACAGAAAATCTTTATTTTTTAAAATAATGATATAGCCAATAGCAGTATGGCTAATAACGATGGCTAATGCGTAAAAAATCAGTTTAATGATTTGAACTTCAATGCCATGATAGATAATTGCGAATCCGACAACAATCGTTAATGAAACAAGCGCTGATACAATCGCTGAAACGATTTTCGCTATTAAAACCTGAATAAGCGAGACGGGAGATACTAAAAGAGATTTAACTGTATTTTCCTGTTTTTCAAAATAAAAACTTGCCCCTAATAAAATAATTCCCATCATTCCAGAATCGGTCACTATTAATATTGGGATAATCGACTGTGCCTGTTCTTTGGTCTGAAAAGCGATAATCAAAAGCCATATCACGGATACTAACATTCCAAAAAATAGGATTTTATACTTAATCAGACGAACGATTTCGCCTTTGATAAGTTTAAGTAAACTATTCATATTTCTCTTCACCCGTTACTTTGATGAATATATCTTCCATCGATGTTTCACCGCTATGAATTGTTTCAATTTCATTTTGGCTGAGTATATCTAAAAACATCTGGTTTGATCCAATGCCTTCTAAAGGAAATGTTTCTTTTTCTCGCTTATGATTATTCAGATACTCAATCGTCAGTTCTTTTTTACCATATTTTAGTTTAAGATCACGGGGAGTTGAAATGGGACTAATTTTTCCTTTGGTGATGAATACTACTTGATCACAAAGTTGTTCAACATCACCCATTAAATGAGTGGTGATAAAAATGGTTTTTCCTTTTTGTTTCAGTTCACGAATAATGTCTTTAATAATCTTTGCATTATTTGGATCTAATCCGTTAGTCGGTTCGTCTAAAAACAGTACATCGGGGTCATTTAGTAATGCTCTTACAAAATTCAGACGTATTTTCATGCCTTTTGAGAATTCGCCGACTATCTGATCTTTTGCTTCATAGAGTCCAACTCTTCTTAATAATTCATGATAATCAATCGTTTTTTTATAGAGGCTTGCAAAATAGTCAAGATTTTCTAATGCCGTTAATTTATTAAAATGTACCGGCATCTCAAAACCAACACCGATATCTTCATAAAAACTTTTGTTATAAGTTTTTAAATCTTTTCCCTGATAGAGAATTGATCCGGTGTACCCCGTTAACAACTTTGTTAAGATTTTCTGAGTGGTTGATTTTCCTGCTCCGGAAGGACCTAACAGCCCGAAAATAATACCTTCATCAACGGAAAATGATATTGATTTAATTGTATCTGCTTGATGTTTTGGATATTTAAAACACAAATCCTTTACTTCAAATACTTTTGCCATATTTACTTTTCCATCCCTCTAATTATTATTTTTAGAAATTCCATAGCTTCATCTTTAATTGAAAATAACGAATCAAATGTCGTTTTTTTGTTAATATACGTTGCCTGCAAACCTGACAACGCGATATTCAAAGTTCTGTTAAATGTTGCTTCGGTAATATCATCACGTAAATTATCTTTATTTATCTGCGAAAATATTGATTCAATGGACAGTTCCTGTAACATAATCATTGAATTTGCAATTTGACTCTTAATCTCTTTGGGTGGATTCGCGATGCCTTCTAGCAAAACTTTCGCCGACTCCGGATGTGTCTGTGAATAAAAACTTTTCCATAGTATAATTTCAATCAGTTTTTCTAATACATCGTTACTAAACGTGGGTAAAATATCACGATAAGCTATAATAAATTTGTTAATTTCATTATTAAATAACTCATAAAAAAGTAATGATTTACTCTTATAGTACTTAAAAATTGAACCTTTTGAGACATTTGCTTTTTGAGCAATTACATTGGTTGAAGACAAGTCATATCCCCGAGATCCAAACTCATCTAATGCTGCTAACAGGATTTTATCTTTTATAGGTATTTTCATAGTCATCGTTATGCACCTCTCAAAATGACCACGTGGTCACTATTTATTTTACTTCATATTTTTTACATAATCAAGATACTCAAGTGATTTTTTATAACAAATTTCGATTTTAAATAAAAAAAACCTTAAATCAACATATTTTAGTTGAATTAAGGCATAAAAAGAATGATATCATTTATTTACATATAAAAGGTAAATTTTCAGAAAGAAACGAATAAGAATCTTGAGTCATTTCATAAGTTGATTCATGTGCAGTATCATAATTCCGATAAATTACATTGTTATTATTTATAAGTAACTCTTTTAATCTTTTCGAAAAAATATTAGGTACTACCATATCTTTATCGCCTGTCGCCATCCACAGTGTTTTATTTGTCAATAACTGATGATGTTTCAGCGGATCGATTGTTTCGTAATAATTTAGGTTTGATTTATAAGTATCATCTTGTTCAAAATGATACTTCTGTTGTTTATATTGATAAAAATCCACAAAAGAAGGTGAACCCAAAACTGATACGACAGTTTTGACTTCATCCATAATAGTTGCAAAATAAAAGGCGGTTGTCCCTCCTAAAGATACTCCATATGCAGTAACCTGATAAAGGATGATATCATGCATATTTTTGATATAGTTTCGATAAAGAAATAAAGCATCTTTGGCAGTTTGAATTGCGATATTGATTACTTCTTTTTGCTTTTCTGCCTGACTGAGATTGGTAAAAATGTTCTTTTTACGTTCACCATGCCAATAAGCATCTATAGCCACGACATAATACCCTAACTCGGATAAATGCTCACATCGCCCCATTGAACCTGATTCGCGGTCACTTCCAAGTCCATGGAAAAAGAATAAAACCGGCTTCCGAGTTCTATCATCACGATGATATATGGTATAAGGAATACCATAAAATAAACCTTTTGTTTTCATATGAACGCCCTATATATTTTGATTTTCATCCAAATATTTTTTGATTAACAAGTAATTAATCGATAACATTCTCGGAATATGAAATGGTCCTTTAAAAAGGTTACCTTTGAGGAAGGAAGCCGGTGTATTATCCCGATGTAAATATCCAATCCATTCTAAATCATCAATCTTAAAATATTTAAACAAATAATCAAATGTCTTATTATATAATTCAAAATATTCAACTTTGTTCGTTATCAAAAACAATTTTAAAGATGCAATTAATAATTCAGTCTGCGGCCACCACAATTTCATATCCCACTCAAGTTGCTCGGGAGGGAATCCTTCGGAATCAACAAAACTTAATAATCCGCCAAATTGCTGATCCCAGCCCTTTTCTACCATCCAATTGACGATATTTTCGGAAATTAATAATAATTCAGGATACTTCTTTGGATTTTCTAGATACTCATCCAGTAAAAACCAAGCAGCTTCAATTGCATGACCGGGATTGATTAAACGATCGCGAGGCGATTTATTTTCATGAGGAATCAGAGATACAAATTCGAAAACTGATTTTTCTTTTTCAGAATAGTGATTGTTAATGATTTGTTTAATAGCATAATCAATGTCTTCATTATACATATTTATCCGAATTTTGTCGTAATTTCTCATGATTTGGGCGGTTTTTAAAAGAATCATTGATGGAGCCAAAGATAGTCCATTAATAGTAGTTGAAACGTATTTAGATGATGAATTGAGCGGATGATAATAAAGATTTCTAAAAGTCTCGTAACTTTGAACAGCAGCATCTAAATATTTTTTATCATTAGTTACTGCATATAATTGAATAGACCCTGTTGCCGCAAACGTCTCGCTAAACCAATAACGTCTTTTCTGAATCGGTTTCCCATCTTTCGTCATTAAAAAAAACATTCTCTTATCTTGATCGTAAGCATATTTATTCATGAATTCAAATGATGATTTAGCAACCGATAAATAAAGGGGATTTTGTTCAATATATTGATATGCAAAGGCAAAAGTTCCTATTCCTCTGCCAAGTGCCCAAACAGATTTATCAGTAGAAAAAAGTCGTCCTTTTTGATCGAGATAGGTAGTAAATCCGCCCAACTCCTGATCAAATCCATATGTAGACCAAAAACTCAAACACTGTTTGAGTTGATTAGAATAGATATCCCGATGCAAAATCAGGACTTTTTTAAAGTCATCCATGATTTGGTTACACCGTAATAGTTACTTTTTTTAGGCCTCGAGGCTGGTCTGGATTCATTCCTTTGGAGATTGAAAGGTGCATTGAAAACATCTGAATAGCAACAATTAAGGTAAACACAGTAATTCTTTTTGGAGATTCAGGTAATAAAATTTTTGCTTTTGCTTCTATTGTTTTGTCATTGGTAAATACAAGGCAGGAAGCTCCTAATGCTTCTATCTGCTCGATGATTTCCTTACTGTTAGTAATCGTTTCATCATTCGGTGCAATGACGAAGAAGTTCGCATCTTTATTAACTAAAGCGAATGGTCCATGATAAAAGTCTGATGTTGCAAAAGACATTGCTTTGAGATAAGAAGTTTCCTGCATTTTTAATGCGAATTCATCAGCTACCGCATATGCATAACCTCTTCCTAAGACATAACAATCCTGGATGGAAGTAAAATTTAAAGCAGCCTGATGAATAGCATCTTCACAGAGATATGTTTTTTCGATTAACTCTGGAATTTGTGATAATTCGGTTTTAAGAGCAACATTATTTGAAATTGATGCGACGAGATGAGCTAGTAAAAACATCTGAGCCGTAAAAGTTTTCGTAGCAGCAACACTTTTTTCTAATCCGACACTTAAGCCTAAATGAAAATCTGATGATAATGCCAAAGGTGAAGTTTCATCATTAGTAATACTGACTGTTAAAGCGTTTTGAGCTTTAGCATGTTCGATAATCGATAGGACATCTTTTGCTTTTCCGCTTTGAGATACTCCGATGACCAGAGTATGATTCATTTTTAACTCTCCTTTATAAAGAGTTAGAACACTCGGTGCGGCAAAAGCAACAGGCATTCCTGTTTCTATTTCACAAAGATATTTAAAATAAACACCAGCATTATCAGATGAACCGCGTGCAGCATAGATGACATACTGGATATTCTTTTCACGGACTATAGAGCCAATTCTATCTAGTATTTTTTGATTGATTTGGATACTTTCGGTAAGTTTTTTTGCTTCTTCTTTTATTTCTTGAGCCATTAATGAGGTCATGGTTATTTCCTTTCTAAAACATTTTTCGGATTAATAGAAATAATCTCTTTATTGTTTATATTTTGAACATTGAAGGCTAGAGGATTAGGACATTTCATTTGCGTAAACCGATTAGAAATAAAGGGTATTTTAACCAAAAAATCATTAACATAACGAAATAAATAAACTGATTCCCATATCGAATCACCGGTTTTTGCTTGAGTGTTCTGAGTGGGTTTCCCTTCGTTATGGTATTGATCGATGGCATTTACTCTTTTATAGGTACTTGGATGAATGCCGTTTCCCGGTGCTTTTATGCGAGAAATATAGAGTTTTTGATTCGGTTTACATAATAATCGCAAATCAGAATACTTTGGGTTATCTGTAGCTTTTAGAAGCGTGACGATAAAAGTAAGATAATGGTCCTCTTCGCACAATAATTGAATTTTTACCTGATCACCAGGGAAAAAATAGTACTCGGTCGCTTCTATCGGCGTGCCTTGATAGACGTTTTTAACTTGTCCCTCTTCTAGAAAAATTGTCCTCCAGAATGGACGGAAAGTGATTTTTTCCAAAGATAAATGACCATTAATCAGCCCATGAAACCATCCAAAACCAATATCAGTTTCATAATCGCTCGACCCACCGGCATATACAGAAGGTGTATCTAGATATCTTTTTACTTTACCATTCGGAAATTTTGCGTCGTTTATTTCTTCAATTCTTTGTTCATCAGGAAAAAACTCCGGCAAAGTACAAACGCCCTCAAAACCAAGCCAATGGTCGTGAGACGAAACTACTTTATAATACCACGCACCTTGAAAGCAAGGATAAAAAGGCTTGGGTAAAATCTCGTTTTCAATTTCGCCATGGTATTCTAAAGCATTTAGAAACATTTCTAGATTACGCATTTTGACCTCTTTTAAAAATTTGTTTTTGCTTAATTAATTGATTTTGAACCGATATATAACTTACTTCACGGGGTAATTTATTCTCAGATACTGAAATTGCAGCCAAAATCCCCGCTGCTTCGCCAATAGCCATAACGGTTGGCGTAACCCGTAATGAAGCGGCTGCTTCATGAGTCGCACTAATACAGCGTCCAGAAACGATTAATCCGTCAATTCCTTTAGGTAATAAAGAACGCATCGGTATTTCGTATCCTAAGTCATCGCCTTGTTCAACCAATTCTAAAGAATTTTCGCTTGGCGAATGGATATCCATCGGGAACCCTGATAAAGCTATAGAGTCTTCAAATCTCGTAAGATTCAGCACATCATCTTTTGTCATCAGATAATCGCCGATGATATGTCTTGTTTCACGAATTCCAATTTGTGACGGAGTCCGTAAAATAAAACTATTTTCAAATCCAGGAATGTATTTTTTCAAAAAAGCAAAAGCTTCTTTGACTTGTTTTCTCGCTAATTGTTCAGCTTTTGTCCGTTCAAAAGCATCGATTCCAGATAGCCCCTGAACTCTTGTCATATTGACGCTGACGGTATTATCTCTAACTTCTTGGAAAAGCAATACCCGGTCGCGAGGAAGTGAAAATTCATGATTATTTTTGGCCTCGAGGACTTTAGAGAAAAACCCTGATATACCAATGTACCCATAATCATAATTATCTCTTAAAACAAAATCATCCGGATGCGATATCATATATTGTTTGAGTGGTGCCATATTGACGTTCCCAACATGAAAAATCATCGTCATAGGTTGGGCTAACCCATCCTGTGCACGTCCATGGATATATTCAGCGCCCATTTTGATTGCGACATCCCCGTCGCCCGTAGCATCCACAATGACTTTGCCTTCAAATGAAAGCAGACCGCTCTTAGTAGCGCATATGACTCCATTAATTCTTTTGTCATCTTTGATTACATCGATGATAGGAGCGTGTAACAGTAAATCGATTTTTTCTTCTTCAATCATGTCAAAAAACAGAGTTTTAACTCCTTCAACATCAATCGGAGTGACGGTGTCACAAAATGCAAGCGGATCAGAAATATGGCCTAAACTATCATCATTTTTTAATAGTCTTTCCACCATTTCCTGAGCGATTCCTCTTACAATCTGATGACCTTTATTATGAAAGGTCATCCAAGGTCCGACCAAAGATAAGACACTATTACCACCCAGTAATCCTGTCGTTTCTATCAAGAGAACTTTGACACCTAATCTTGCAGCGCTGATAGCTACGTTTACGCCCGAAGGCCCGGCGCCGCATACAATTACATCATACAAATTAATCACTCCATATCAATATCTATTTCGAATGTCCGATTCCAAGGTAATTGGATTTTATATTTATTAGTTGCGATGAATTGATTATCTTTAGGCAATTCATCCTGTATCATATTTAAGATAAGTTGACCTTTCTCACCTAAATCGAGAATATTAATGCCCTTATTTCGTGCAAAAACATTAATTCTTCTTCTTGTGACAGTTTGATAGACACAATCATCAAGAATTCGTTCCTGGAGGAAATTTTTAGCAGCCAATAATACATTTGGTTCAATTAAACATACAACCATGTTAGCTAAACAGGAGCCCAGTGAATTCGAAGCAGTATTCCAGGCGGAATAAGCGATGAGTTTATCAATTTGAATATCACTTAAAATTTCCGGAGACCCGCCGTTTGGGAAAAGCAGATCAACGAAAGCAACCTTTTTTCCCTCTAACAGGTATTGATTCATAGTATCGATATATCGGTAGTATTCATCATTCTTATCAGGATAAACTTGGGTCGTCGAGTTTAAGTCTAAATCATACGGTTCAGTCTCTGAATAAATTGAAAGAACGAAATCCGAATGATCAATACTATCTACTTCAACCATGCCAATTTTTGCGAACATTTTCCTGAGATTTTCACGTAAGGAACGGTCTTCAAATGGCATGATTTTATCGAGTATTTTTTCATTTGGAAGATGAACATAAACTTTGGGTTCGAAATTCATCGACTGACAAATGATTTTGGCTAAAAGAACCACAGTACCTTCATCAGTTCCATTATAGATTGACACCTGATTTTCTAAATGATATCGATGTATCATCTCTTCAAGGATTTTCTGTTCAACCTGCTGAATACCGTCTTTCATCGAGTCTTCCTGTAATAAAACAACAGACTCAAAAAATCCTTCATGCGTTTTTTCTATCAAATACTGATTGAGTTCATGTTTTTTTCTACGTGCAGTTAAATAAGTATCAATGACAGATTGAGGAATCTGTTTTGAGAGAAGATTAAGCTTTTCTCTGTCATCGTCATTATTGTATATTTCAATTTTCCCCAGTAATCTGGAGTATTGATTCATTAAACCCCAATACCTCTCAGTGTCCCGATCATAGGATGTGATTGACGTTCTCATGATTGTGTCGAAAACGATTATCTGAAGTTTTGGGTTATTCTTTTTATAGTTGAATACCCGATCAAAACGTTCATATATCGTCTTTTCATCAAATAGAGCCTGACGTGCTTGGATCAAACCGCCGCTAGTGAATCCATCAACAGATAAGATTAAATGAGTTGTATCAGTTATTTCATTGTCCAACCATTCCATCAATTTTTGATGATTTAAACCCTGGTGAAGGTACCCACAATCTTCTTTAGGGAAAATAGATAAATTAATATGTCCTATTTTCGCTAATTTTTCTACCCATGAATGGTTGCACGGCCGTGAGTCTAGGGGAATAACTGTTATTTTCAAAGTTTATCTATTTCCTTACGGAATCCACATAGAATTTCTTTAATTTTTTGTGGATCTTTTCCGTAAACAACTGCACCGACCATTAAGGCTTTAATTCCGGTCTTTGCAAGTACGGAAATATCTTCCGGTAAAATCAGTTTTTGAGTAGGCAATACTGTTGGAGTTGAACTCATAGAGGCGATATGGCGATAATTGCTTAAATCTCTGCCATTTAGTCTTGAACCATATTCTTCTTTATCAATGATTGAAAGTTCTAAGAAATCAGCAAATCCGCCGTCTAACAAAGCTTGGATTTCATCGTAAGAATAGCTTGAATTAATCGACAGGAAATTATTGACTTTAGGATTTCTGAAGAAAGAAGCGGGCGTATGATGAGCATATAAACTGATGAAATCAAATCCCATAGCTGCTAATTCATCGATTAATAATTCAGCTTGTTCTGTGCTTCCTCCAGCAACAACGCCGACTGGAACTGGTGAATCTTTTAAAATTCTTTCAAAGACTTCTCTTTGTTCGCTTAATGGGCCAAAATTATTATGGCTTGCATTGTGAAATACGCTGACATGAACCTTTATGGCATCAACGCCTGATTCCCATGCGATTTTTGCCAATTCATATGAATTTTCTGGTAAACTGGCGATTAATGTTAATTTATTTGATTTTAGTTTGTTTAATAATTTATTCATGATTCTCTCCTAATTTTTATGTAGTATTTTTTTAATTTCTTTATTTAAATTATTTGTCATAAAATAAAAACCTAAATCATTTGGATGAACCGAATCAACAGTACATTCGTGTGTCAACGGTTCTAGTAGTTTGTATCCATCAATAAAGTGAACGTTCGAATCACCTAGCGATTGATATTTTTTAACGGTTTCAATTTGAAAATCCTTTATTTTTTGTCTGTTTTCTCCTAAAGTAGGTTTGAGAGAATCGAAGATATAAGGGATTCTTGATACTACTGCGATAGGTACATTCGGATGACTTGAACGAATCGTATCAATAAAAACTTCTAACGTTAATGCTAATTTCCCATTTGTTCCGGCATTTGCCTCATAATCGATGACAAACAGACTAACGTCTGTTACTTTTGAGATTTCGTCAGCTACTTCTTTTTCGCCAAATGCGTTTCCTGAAAATCCAAAGTTTAAAATTTCCCGTTTCATCATTCTTGATAAAAAATTTGTATACTGGAGTCCCGGTCTTGATGTACATCCGCCCTGAGTAATGGAAGTTCCGTACATAACAATTCTTTTTTTATCATTAAAATTCTTTGCTTTTCTCACTTCTGCATTCTCATCAAGTCCAATGAAACAAGACTCAACGCCGGTATAAAGCGGAAAATTTAACACGACTAATTTTTTACCTGGTAGATTTTCAAAAAAGACATATTCATATTCAGTCTGCTCATGTTGAACTCTTGCAGCGTCGATAAACTTTAAATCTTTAAAACTATTGCCAATATAACAGTCAAATCCGCCCTGAGCAGTCCGTGTCATAACTGATAAATCTACAGGGCCTGTTAACTTGACGCGGATACTCACTTTTGATGAGTCGGTCCAGAAATGAATCTGTCCTCCGGCAGTATTTCCAGCCAGCCAATTAATCTTTGGACAGACTTTGTCCAATATTTCAATTGAGCCAGACGATAAACGGCGATATTTTTTATCCTGTTTAATCCAATAAAATCCATATAACTGGAATGAAGAGTCAAGCGCATTTCGCCATACTACGTTTTCACTCTTCACTTCTGGGATTACAAAATTTTGATCATATTGACTACTCATGTCCATTCGGTCCTTTATAATTGTCTCTGAAGCGGAAATGTTCACCATGGAAGTAGAATCTTGTATAAACAAAAGCTCTTCCATTTTCTAAATATGTAACACTGTTTAAATACAGAGAAGGTTCTCCTTCTCTCTGATGCAGTAATTCTGCCACTCTTTTTGTAACACCACGTGCTTCGATTGCATATTCGCAGTTGCGGATTTTCCAACCCAAAATGACTTGTACATAAGTATAGAATGAACCTGAAAAGATTTTTTCAGTCAGTTCTCCATACATTGCGGCAGGGAGATATAATCTTTCGAAAGCTAATGGAATATTAACAGAAGATCTTAACCGTTCAACATAATAGATAGGATCGCCAATTTTTATTTGGAGGCGCGTTGCAATCATTTCATCCGCTTGAGATTTCTCAAACTTAAGTAATGTTGTATCAACTGGTGTATCAAGCAATTTCATTTCGTTTGTAAAACTCAAAAAAGAGCTATCCTGCTTTTGAATTTCCTTTTTATTAAAGGTTACAAACGTTCCTCTACCTTTATGACGATAAATATAACCGTCGACGAGCAGATTATTAATTGCCTGTCTTACCGTCATTCTCGCAACACCATATTTTGCACATAATTCTGTTTCAGAAGGAATCAAATCGCCTTGTTTGAGTTTACCTTCTAAAATCGCAACGCGTAAATCCTGCTCTATCATCTTATAAACAGGTATTTTTCTTTCCATTATTTCATCCCCTTAATGAATATTGGTATTGAATAAATTCACTGCAAATAACTTGAAAGCCACATTTTTGATAGAACTGAACTAAATTAGTCCAATCTACCATTATGTTCTGATATCCTAGGTTCCATAATTCTTTTAATACATTTGAAATGAAAGCTAATCCAACGCCATGACCACGGTAACTTGAATCTATTCCAAGCGGACCAATACCAGCTAATTTTGAATAACTAGGATATTGATTGACGCTGTTTGGCAAGGAAACTGATAACTCATCGCCCCAACGTACAAAACCGATTATCTTATCGTTTTGTTTTAAAACGAAAATATATTTAGGATCCGTACGCAGCGTCTCATAAAGCCATCTGGAACTAAAATATCTTCTGACAAACTCAGTAAGTTTTTCATAATCAGATTTAGTTATGTTTGATTCAATTCTTAAATCTTCTGGTAATGGATAATTGCTTTCATCCGGTTTCTTTGCAATCAGATTGTAGTTTTTTGAATAGATACTCCATCCGTTCTTGATAAATAAGTCATTAAACTTTAAATTTTCAAGAACGAATATACCAGAAAATAAACAATCCATATCACCGCCGACGATGATTTTACTAAATCCTAAATCATCGGCGGTCTTTTTGGAATTTTCAAGGAGCATCGTACCATATCCTTGATGCCGGAAAGTTTCTTCAATAAATATTAAACTGATATGCATGACAGAGTCATCTAAACCGATATCTTTTTGATGTTTTAATACGATTGAACCTACATAATCATTTTCTAGGTATAAAGAATAACTACCTTCATGAATGGTAAATGGAGATTCTATCAATTTTTCTTTAATCAATCTTTTCGTGAGTACATACGGTTTTGGAACAGATTGATTCCAATAAAATAGTAAATCATCAATTGAATCGGTTAAAGATCTCTTAACGAAATTTAACATATTCGTTTTTTGTCCTCATCAGAAAAGATAAAAGCAACATTATATAATCTTCCAGTTCCATTGTTAGGATGTAAAGAGACTATTTCACCACCAAGAGAACTATCAACACCTGTATAAGTGATAGAAAAGGTGTTAGAAAAATCGCCATTAATGTTTGTACCTAAAGGACAAGTCATTGAAGCAGTACGGGACTGCGTCATTGGAACCTTATACAATTCATCACTGATTTTTCGGTAAAGGTATACTTCGTGCCAAATAGCATTCATAACAGTTGCATTGGTATTCAGTGTCGGTTTTCCTTCATTTGAGTTTTGATCGATTGCATTGACTCGTTTGAATTCTGTCGGAGCATTGCCCATTCCTGCACCAGGAAATAACGGGGTTACAAATACTTTGCTGAAACCTTCTTCGAGTCCATACAAATTCTTACGAACATTGACATAATCAGGATGAGTGGTTTCTTCTAACAACTCAATTCTTAATTGCAGATAGCCCGCTTTGGGCGTATATACGCTCATACGAATGGTGTCGCCCGGGAAATAATACGTTGTAAAATCTCTGACATAAGCATTTTTAAAACAATTGTTGTTCGTACATCCTTCTAATGAAGTGATGTAACGCCAAAACGGTCTGAATGCTACTCCGCTTTTAGAAATTGAAGTAGAATCTTTACTTGAATATCCTATCATCCATGAAAGGCCGACATCGCTTTCAGCGTATGCGTTACCTCCCATATAAACAGATGCATTATCCAGATAATAAGCAGGTTTTGTCACATCATAACGTTCAGGATCGGGAGTAAAAACGGGTAGCGTAACAGTACCTTCAATACCAAGCCAGTAATCCCGGCTAGAAACTACTTTGCGGTAGATTGCTCCTTGGAAGCAATTTGGAGTAACCGGTTTTACTGCTTCATTGGTAATCGGTTCGGTGAAGACACTGACCGTATGCCACCAGCTTTCTGGCAAACTGTCGGGATCTGCTCCGATGGTAAATTCATATGTTTCAATTCTTTCAACGCCATTATAAGAAAGTGTCACCGATAGAATTACAGACTGAGAATTATTTGCAAGAGTGACGACTCCTTCGGAAGTAAGAATTGATTCGTTTGACGATTCCCAAACCGCTGTAACAACCTTATTATCAACTTCATAAGATGTAGGAAGCGTAATGTTTTCAATGATTTCAAATGAAGTAAATGAAATCATCGTATTCGCTACTACATATAATACCAAGTAATCAGGGTTGCCTTTGACGATAATATCAAATGTTTTTTGAAGTGATTTTTGTCCAAGACTTAACGTCAGTATTAGAGATACAGTTTGATCTGTCACTACTCTGTTGATAACGCCAGCGCTTGTCATAACTGATGAAGCAGTTGAATGCCATGATGCAGTAATCGTATGATTAAGATACTGATAGGTGGTAGGTAAGTCGAGATTCACTTCTGTTTCAGTAGGAATCGAGATATCATCCATCACTGCATTTAGTATGTCTGCTTCACTGTATGAGGTTGTTAAGTTATCAGTTGAATTGGTCGTTGGGTGGGATAAAAAATTACATCCCACCAACGATACAAAAAGAAACGTCAAACTCATAAATAAAGATATTTTTTTCATGGAGAAAACCCCTTTAAATATATTAATCGTAATAATCTTCTGTTAAGCCGATGTTATTATAAGTATCTAGAAATTCCTGATGAATTCTCTGAACCAAATCAATCATTGAATCACGAACGTTTCCTGACAAAACTGCAGTCTGAATATCGAGCATGAATGATTTAGCCGGATCTTGGCTTCTAGCATAGTATAAACTGTAAAAATAATCTGGATAGCCTTTAAACATGATACTCTTGTGTGCATTTAATGAAGCGTTATCGCCTTTTTCACTGTAGTATAATTCAAGCGTATTAAAGCTCCATTCGTCAACGATTTCTGTTGTAGAAGCATATCCTGTTTCCGGATCGATTTCTGGGAAGTATTGTAAATCAGCCCAAATTCTGAAGATTGTTTCTTCATGGAAAGCGATATTTTCATAACCAGGAGCTACTTTATCAAGAGAGTAAGAAGACGATACGACGTAACTGGTTTTTCCATAGACTTCATTAATATAATAATTGCTTAAATCTTCAGCGGTATTTGGTCCGGTTGGGTAAGGAACAAATCCCATTTCAAAATTATATCCGAGCCATTTGGTAGAATCATAAATCCAATAAGGTTCTCCATTATGGAAAGCAACATTTCCGCCTTTAAATTGTGGAACAGTTGCATTGGATAATGAAGCACTTGCATATTCCCACATTCCAGGTACAGAAACTAATTTGTTTAAAAATAATAAAGTGTCGATTGCTGGTTGAGTAGATAAACCAGAGCGTAAATCAGCAGAAACGACATGAACACCATTAGCTCCTAACATCTGATAAGCCCAGTTATATGGACGTCCGCCGATGACTGCAGCACCTTCAATACCTTTTGCGGTAATTCCAGGTAATAACTGATTGCAAATATTTTCGAAAGCTTCCCAAGTCCATTCACCATCTAACCATAATTCACTTGGTAATGTTCCTTTGCCATCACCTAATAAATCTTCAAGTAAAGTGATGTTATAGAAGATTCCTTGACCAACTAAAGGATAACCGTCATCATATGAATATTGTTGTCCTAAAACTGAACCAAACATCGCTTTTTCCGGCCAATATCCTGGATTTCCGTATTTTTCGATAAGCGAATCAAGCGGTAAGATGGCTCCACCTTCAGCTAAAATAGAAACTGAATATGAAGGCATTTCATAAATGTGGGCTTGCGGAGTATTGTTAAGTGAATTAGTGATAATAAAACGTTCACGTCCTCCACCCCATACTGCGTCAGCAGGATATGTTTTATAAACGACTTTAACATTATATTTGGCTTCTACAGCTTCAATTAATGCAATTTTCTCTTGTTTCCAAGAACCGGTATATGTTTCTCTTCTTGGGTCAGAAGATCCGGCGATATTAGCCATAATAACAAATTCTTGTCCCATCATATTGGGAACAGGTTTAGTCGAAATTGTTGAATTGTTATCACCTGACGATTTTGAAGTGGTCGTCGTTAATGATGAATTCGACTGTGTTGTTGTTGTTCCTTTAGAACATGCAACGACAAATGAGAGTAAAGAAATAATCATTAAAAGTAAAACGCGTTTCATTAATAATCTGTTTGTCATAGTTTTTTTCCCATCTTTATATATTTTTTATCCGACGATTCCGGATCTTTCAATACCTTGAACAAATAGTTTTTGGACGAAGAAATACATTACTAACAATGGTAACATTACGAGAATTCCGCTGGTGTTTAGAATCATTGAAGAGAAGAGTGGGTTCTTTGTAACATCCTGTCCCATCAATCCCCATACTCCGGCATCGGTCAATGACTGTTGTAAACCAAAGAGAACGCTGACTTGCTGGGTTGTTAGTGTCGAGAAATCTAAATTGCTTCTTGTAACAAATAAAGTCGTAAAGTAAAAATCGTTCCACTGCCATACGAAACTGAGTAACGTAACAGTGATAATGGCTCCTCTAGCATTCGGTAGCATAATTTTGTAGAAAACCTGTAAAGGATTAGCTCCGTCGATATATGCTGCTTCTTCTAGTTCTTTTGGAAGTCCACGGTAAAACTGGCGGAACAAATAAATGAAGATACCCGATTTGATTCCCATTCCAAACCCAGCCATCAAGAATAGAGTGATTGGTTTACCAACGAAACTTAGATTAGTCAGACTTCTAAGCAAGGGTAAAGAAATGACTGTTTGCGGAACAATTATTGTAAAGAGCGCAGCTCCAAATAAAAGATTACTTCCGGGAAACTTTAAGCGGGCAAAAGCATAGCCTGCCAGTGAAGTAGAAATCAGTTGAAATACTGTAACACCAATCGATAATACTAAAGTATTCTTTAATGAATCAAAATACTTAAGAGCAATAATCGCAACCTGGAAATTCTTTAAGGAAAACTCTCCGGGTATCCATAATACTGTTGGATTATTAACGTCGGTAGGGGCTCTTAATGCTATTGCGATTTGTAGTATCAATGGATATAAGATAACAAAACACAAGCCAATAATCAACACGTATTTAAGAATATTAACGATAAAACCAATAACTCTTGAAATTAATACCTTTTTTAACAATGGTTCCTTCCACATTGCGTAGAAATGGTGCCATTTTTGAACGATAGACTTCTTAATTTTCAGCAGGTAATTATTCATAATAGAACACCGACTTTCTGAACAATAAGAAGGCAAAAGCTATAATGATGATATTAGCGAGGAAATATACAATCGATATGGTTGAATACATTCCTGGTAAATTGGTCGCCATGGTTGTTCCCTGTGAATTAACGGTCAGGAAGTTCATGATGTCGGAACTACCGAAACTATCGACCAGTGTATAAACTAATGCAGTCATGATCATTGGTGATATCATTGGAATCGTCACTTTCCAAAACATCTCATATTTTGTAGCGCCTTCTACTTTAGCAGATTCATACAGATGCAGAGGGATGGACTGTAAAGCAGCGATGAAGATGATAATCTGAATTCCTGATTTGTTGACGATTAGGAATATTCTGTCTACTGCGCTCATGAGGAATTCGATTAATCCTCCACCAATACCGATTTGCATTAAGAAATTTGAGAACGTCTCTCCTAATTGAAATCCTTCGCCAAGTGAAGATTCAAATAATTGACCAAACGTACCTGATAAAGTGTTATTTACAACGGTCATATTATAAACTACCGGTATAAAGAAAATTGCTTTAACCAACTGATGCCCTTTAAATTTAGTGTTTAGTAAAACTGCGATAAAGATACTAAAGAGCAAGATAATCGGTAGATCAATGACAATATCAAGGATGGAATTTGTCAAAACTTCAAGAACAGTAGATCCGCCTAATGTTTCCGACAAGAATAAATTCCGATAGTTGTCAAACAGTACAAAATTGAAATTGAATCCTCCGCCTTGTTTAGGCGACATTTCGTTTAAACTCCACCAAATCGTTGTAAATAAAGGTGAAGAAAAGAAAATAATAAAACCAAGAATCCAGGGCAGCGCAAAGAGAAATCCATAAACCATTTTCTGTTTCTGATAAGATAATCTTGAGAAAGCTTTTGCAAACTTCTGGAAAATATTCATCCGGTAAACTTCGCCGCGATCAATATGATATAACTCGTTTTTTGTGTTTTGAATTCTGATTTTCATTTTGGTCAGAAGTCGGCTTAATTTGTTTAACTGACGAAATTTCGTTTTTTTGCGAAGAGAAGTATTTTGACCTAATTCAAGGTATTTAGAGTGAAGTTTATCATATTCCATCTGGAGATTTTCTAAACACTTGGATGTCTTATTTTTTAAAATCGCTAACTCTTGTTCGCTTAAGGGCTTTTTCTTAATTTCGTGTTTCATATTAATTGGCCCCCTTTTCAATATAATAACCTAAACTTGGTATGGTTTCAGTTCCATATTGATAACTGGTGTTACCAAAATTATAAACAATTTCCATTCCGTTTTTATATGTCGATTTTGTTACCTGTCCGTCTAAGGTAATTTGCTCATGCTTAATCAGCGGTGATGAGTAGATATCTGTATCCTGTAATAATGATACAGTCTCTACGACTTGTTCAAACCAGTTTAGATAATAGGTAGAGTAATAATAAGAATACTCTGAATCGACTAATTCAATCGTCGGTGTATATGACCACGTCATAGCCAGATTTGAACCAGTTTCCATTGCTTTTAATATATGCCATTCATACATATATGAGTCATTAATATTGATAGATTGGGCACTGTAATCAACATATCCACTCAGTGCCAGTTGTAGAAATGGAACGCTGTTACTGATAATTTGATAATCTGTCGAACTAGAAGGTAAATCAGTGATGACGTCAGCATATGGAACAGCATAGAGATTAGGCTTTCTGAACATCATAAGATATTGCTCTTCTTTTAGCTGATTAAGCAGTTCGATGATAGCTGACTGATGGTCAGTTCTGAATGATGTCTCTCTCTTTTGGTAAGAACCATAGATTTGATTGCCCAAATCGGTAAAAGCTATATTTTTAAGATCAATGGTATTACCTAATTTAATGATAGTATTATAAGATTCGATGTAAGTGCTTGGATGTAGTTGATAGACAGGGCGGGTATTTCTGTTAATATAAAGCGATGCTGGATCTGTTGCGTAATTTTTAACTACTTCCCCAAAAACGTCTCTAACAACATCTTTTTTCACTTGGATTCCTTCATCGGTGTAGGCATTGTTCATGTTCATTTCAGGATAGAAGTTAACGTTCTTATCTGATATTTCTTTAACATTTTCGTTAAACTGATGTTTAGTACCGACAACCGAATTAAATTTCAGTTTTGTGAAAGCAACTGGTTTTAATCCATCATTCGCAAAACCCTGAAAGAAAACATTAATATCCGTTACCCCTTTGTTCTGTAATAAAGTGATTATTTCATCTGCTTCAGCGATTGTAGTTAAGTTTTGAACCTTTTCATAGGGAATGCCAAGAAAGTTTTCTTTTGATACGTAACCACCTAGCAAAGTCAGATCCAGTACGGGCTGAGCGGTATTATCATTTTGAACAAGCAACCCATTTTCTACTAAGTAGGATTGAAATAACTGAGCCATACCTGAGTAATCTTTGGTTTCTTCATTTAAGAACTGATATTCCATGATAAAGTCAGTCGTCGCATACCACGGAGTCCACTGAATAATACTAACAGTAGAATTGATGGATGCAAATGCGAAGGGCTGGCTTTCCCGAATTAAGAATCGATAATAAGTCTGATTATATGGGTTATCTTCAGTTGAAATTCTTGACCGAATCGCTCCCATTTCGGCGCCGGTTTTAGCGATATTTATAAATCCTTCCTGATTAGTTAACATTCCATAGACAGGAAATGATATTTGTTCAGACTTCGGTTCCTGATAGGATACAATTTTAGCTAAATCTTTGCCGTATATTCGTTGATAATATGGAAGAGATAAAGAACGTTCTGAATTGTAATTTATCAATGCTCCGCTGCCATCAGGGACAAATGAGTAGCCAGTATCAGTTTTTGAAGCAGCACCAAAATACGGAAGAATATCGATATATACTAATGGGTATTTTTCTTTTTCCACAATGGAATCATTGATTATCGTTACTTCTAAACCTTTATTTGTGATTTGATATTTAACGACAAATTCAAAATAAGGATAAACGTCTTGAATCAATATACCATTGTCAGTTAAGTCATATTCTAAGTCTTCTTTAGTGTATCCAGCTTCTTCATAAAAAATACGATATAATTGTTTTAAAATCGAAGTCTGAATTCCTTCTTTTAATTTCCAAACGAGAACACCATTTACTTCACCGCTAACATAAGCCTGTTCAGTAATACGACGGTAATCTGTCGAGCCTTCAGTCAGTTTAGATAAGACGAGTTCTCTCAGACGAGCATCGCTGATAATCGGTGGAAAATCGTTTCTGTCAACTTCTTTTTTTCCGCCGACCTCATACAAGATTTCAACTGATGAATCTGTCACTCTAAGTTGAAAATCCTGATATGCAATGGCGTTATCATACACACCAAAGGATATTTCTTTTCCTAAAGATCCAGCATAATAGATAACAAATGGATCGAGAAAACGTTTTGTCGTTGTGTCGGGATTTGAACGCCAGGTTGTATTTGTATTCGTATCTACGAATTGAAATAAACTGGTTTTGTTATCGATGACAAACTGAAATCCATTCTGATTAATGGTTGTTTGATTCCCATTGGCCTTGATATAATCTTCTGAACTTACAAAACCGGTTTTATCATAAGGAGCACGGGCATTTACGACTACTTGATTGCTTTTAACCAGTAAATACAAAGATCCTACTAAAAGAGCTATAACAAAAATGACGATGAGTTTTTTCCAGGGAAACCGGAAATTTTTCCATGGTTGAACAAATATACGTTTTAATAAATGATTAAACTTATCTTTTGAAGATAAAGATGAATATATCAAATCGTTTTGAGGAGTATTATTTAAATTATTCATCATAAGAACCTCATTACAAACTCTTCATAAACAGAAGAAATAAATGCCCACATTTGTTGAATCAGGGATAAAAACAAAAGAATAATAAAGAGTATAAAAGCGATAGCCACGATGGTAAAGACAAACATAATAATTGTTTTAAACAATCCGTATTCATGGACGCCAAGCAGACCAAAGAACAGCATGTATACTGTCAGGATAATGCCTAAAGACTGTAATAGGGTAAAAAACATAATTTCGTCTGACGTAATAAAGTTTGAGACGATTGTGCCGAGCAAACCTAACCAGACATAAGGGAAGAAAGAATAACAGATGACTCTGAATATATCCGTCATTGTTCCTTTTCCATCCATTAAAGCTGTAGTGGCCCAATTGGCTATGACGCCGATTACAACCGGAAAAACAACCAAAGCAATGCTAAGTAATAAATTAAAATCGTTGGGATTATTTTTGTTAACCAAAAATCCATTTGCATTATATGCAATAATCTGAGTAAAAATCATCATGATAAGATAGAAGACTGCCACAGATTGTTTTGATGTTTTTTCGCGTTTAAAGTCATCAAAACCACTAATTGGATGGCTCATTAACGATAACGGGGCTACGAATGCATCATGAAAAAAAGATTTAATCAAGGACAGGAAGTTATTTGGTTTTTGTTTAAGCGTTAGTTTTTCATTATTCAACACTTTCTTCCTCCTTTGCTTCTTTCACTGATTTTGCAATTGTTTTCCCAAACAAGAAAATCAATCCTGCTAATGCTATTCCCATGATGTATGGAAAAACAATTACCAGTTTGTCATAACGATACGGCTGATATGCACGCGAATACGTGTAATCATCGTACCCTAATTTTGCGTTATACATTGCTTCTTCATAATCGCCTTCACGAAGTTGGGTCTTAGCGATTCCTGAGTAAGCTAAAAAATAATTAGTGTTCAGAACAAGAACCTGTTCCCAAGTTTCTTTAGCGAGTTGATCTTCGCCTTCGTAATAATATTTGGTTGCTAAATTTACGAGTTTTCCAAATTCAGTATATTGGAATACGACCAGATTTTTATTCAGAGAATCTACAACTAAGACTTTGTCATTAAAATAAGTAAGGGATGTAGGACTCATAAATAATGATTTGCGCGTATTAGCAGATGTACCTATATTACCTAACTGACCAGCGACATATAGTAAATTACCTTCAAAATCATAAGTAAATATTCTTCCTCGGGTCTTGTCAAGAACCATGTAATTGCCAAATTCGTTGATATCAATGTCGACGAACTGTGATCCTCCGATTGGAATAGAAGAATTAGCAGGAACAGTAACGAAATCGCCGGATTGTGGGACATAGCCATTTCGGTTTAAAACGTCAATCCCTTTAAAATTCAGTTTTTTTATGACTTTTTCGCCTTCTGAAACGCTAGAAACAGTATATAAATATCCTTTTTCGTCAACTTTCATATTAACGAATGTCGTCGCAAGACGATAACCCTGAGCCAGTCTTTGTTCCTCGGTCGTCAGTTTTAACCAGAACGCTTCCCATAGAGATAATGTTACAGTATTAGCACCGACATATCTTGAAAAAGTACCGTCTGGATTAAAATCCAGTATTCCTTCAAATATTTGGTCAGCTATACAATAAATTCTGCCTGTTCGGTCAACGGTGATTTTTAAAGGACGGAAATCATAACCTGAAGTATCTTCTGGCGATTGTTTAAAAGTGGGATCATCAGGAGCGTTTACGCTTTTAACGAATTCATATGAATGATTGAAAATTGCTATTCTTTGATTTCCATAGTCTGCTACGTAAAGATATTCATCAGTGACGAATACTGATTTTGGTGAAGATAGTTTTAAGTCGCCTTCGCCATTACCAAATTGCGTTAGGTACTGATAAGAGTCATTAAGAACATAAATAAGACTTGAAGAGGCGTCGACAATATAGATTCTATCTTCGAATGTAAAGACATCAACGAGTTCACCTAAAGTAATATTGACTCTTTGGTTATTCGTGTCAACCAGATTAGATGAATCAATTACATTAGTCTGTATCATTGCTTCTGCCGAATAAATTGCTTCCATATAAGGCGTGTAATTATATGAAGCGTAAACTGGAATCGACCAGGTTAGTAGTAAAACAAGTGACGCGATAATAATAACTAATATTTTTTTCATAGCTCCTCCTATTTCAACCCCGAGTGTGCCATGGTATCAAGCATTCTTGTTTGATTGAAGATGAAGACGCTGATTGGAACGATAAGCATGATGACGGTAACTGCTGCCGCCGTACCGGTTCTAGCAACACCGCCAGCTACGATTTGACGCAAAGCATAACTTAATGGCTTTAAGTTTTCAGTGAAAATATAGTTTCCTCCGTCTGTTCCCCATAACTGCTGAAATAAAAGAATAATCAGCGTTAACCAAGCCGGTTTTACCAGGGGCATAACAATGAGGAAGAAAATCTGATATTCATTTGCACCGTCTATCTTCGCAGCTTCTAATAGTTCATCAGGAATTGAATCCATAAACTGCCGCATTAAGAATAGTCCTAATGTAAACCCAAATGCAGGAATTATGATTGCAGCCTGAGTATCAATCAATCCAAACCAACTGATAATCATATAAGTTGGAATAGCGGTTACTGCCGCACTGAACATTAAAGAATAAACGATTAACTGATTAATTAAATGGCGACCGGGGAAACGTTTTTTTGCTAAAGGATATGCTGCTAAAGAAGCAAGAAGCACATGGCCAACCGTACCAAATAGAGTAATTGTCAACGTATTTACAAAATACCTAGAAATCGGTATTTGCGTATTGCCGATCAGATTAAATAAATCGACGAAGTTATCAAAAGTAATGTTTCTTGGAAATAATCTGGGCGGAAAGACAAAGATTTCGTCAAGTCCTTTTAATGAGTTAGTAATCGTGAAAATTAATGGATAAGCACTAAAAGCACCGAAAGCAAGCAAGAATGCAAATAGGATTATATCTCCCCATAATGATCTGGATAGTCTGACTTTACGATATCGTTTGTTTTTCTTTTTTATCGATTCCTTGTAATATTTTAATTCTTCTTGCCGAATATCATTAATGGTTGATGTAGAGACAGGTTTTTCAATGTTGTTTTTCTTCATTATTCTCCCACCCTCCTTATCACTTTTTGAACTAACAAGTTAGCTCCGAGCATTAAGACGAATAGGATCGTAGCAATCGCTGACGCATACCCCATTTCAAGACGAGTCGAATTAGTTGAGCCGAAATCAAGCAGGTGCGTAACAATTGTATGACCTGAATATTCGACTGATGGGAATCCTAATAACGAAATAGAAACAGACCCAATTCCTAAAGCACTCGTTATCTGCATAACGGCACCAAACATCAGCTGTGATTTCATTTGTGGTAAAGTAATATACCATAATTCCTGCCAGCGGTTTTTAATTCCATCGATAGCTGCAGCTTCATATAATGTTTTATCAACGGTCTGAAGTCCGGCGATGAAAGCAAGGAATGAAACTCCTAAACTTAACCATAACTGGACGATGATTAAGATAGTCAGAGCATATTTCGGTGTCTCAAGCCATAAGATTGGCGTGTTGATAATATTGAGACTCATCAAAGTCGCATTGAGAATACCATACATATCGGAAGAAAAAATTAATTGCCACAAAAGATAAGCAGATCCGCTGATTGATGGGGCATAAAATACTAATACCAATATCCAACGAATCTTCGGAGAAAGTTCATTGATTAGCCAGGCAAATACAAACGCCATTAAATAAGATACTGGACCGGTAATAATTGCTAGAATTAAAGTGTTTTTAAGTGCAATTAAAAACACATCATCATTTAAAAACAGATTTATGTAGTTTGACAAGCCGATAAATTTAGGAGCTTGTAACATATCAAAAGAAGTGAAACTAAGAAAAAAACTCATGAGAACCGGAATGACGGTAAATATGATAAAAATGAGAAGAAAAGGGGCAATCATGGAATAATAGACCTTATTCTTTTTTATCAATTCCCAAGTTGTCACACGTTTTTTTAGTTTTCCCGTGTTCGAATTTAGCTGGGCCATGGCTACCTCCTTAGTCTAAATTGAATTCTTGGCGTTTACGCTCAAGTTCAATATTTATTTTTTTAACATATTCAAAAAGATTTTCTCTCGGATTAGTTTTTTCATTAATGGAAACTCTGAAGGCATTGTCGATATGACGGCCGATAATATAGTCACCCGGTACTGTCGGAATACCTACAGAATTATTTCTTTGTTCAGTCAGGATTAAATAATCCTTCGTAGACCAGGGCAGATTCTTAAATGCTTCTAAGTTAGCAGTAGGATAACGAGCTGCTGCTCCTAAAATTGCTTCCATTCCACGCGCATACGCAGTCTGTGCTTCAGTACCAGTCCACCATTTTAAGAATTCCCAGCTGGCTTCTTCTTCATCCGTTGAAGCCAGGATGATTGAACCAGTAGAAATAGAAGTCGTCTGATTATGAATTTCTCCATCGATTTCGTATCCTGGGAAATTTGCAAATTCCCATTGTCCACGAATTTCCGGAGCAAAAACGGATAAAGTATTATAAAGAGTATAATTTGTTACACCAATCGGCATTTCACCACTTCTGAAACGATTGGCAAAACTTGCACTGATTGCGAAACCATAATCGCTGAAAAATGTTGTAAAATCGATAAACGCTTCCTGAGCTTTCGATTCTAACAACAATATCGACTTTCCATCTTCTTCATATAACTGACCACCATTTTGTACGATCATTGCATATAACAAAGGAGATAGTGATCCCTTGGTATTGGGAAGATAAAAATCAAGATATTGTCTTTGTAAGGTTGGTAACATATCAATTACTTCATTCCAAGATTCCGGAACGGTTAAATTTAACTCATTCATAATGTCAGTTCTGACAAAAGAGATGAGAAAGTCTTGCGTATCCGGTAAAGCATAAACTTTATCCCGGAAACTAAACGGAGTTAGTGCGCTTGAATGGAACCATGTCGAAACCGTATCAAAATCTTCAAATTTCGATACATCGACGACGGCATTTCGAATGCCCCAGTTGACGGGCAAATTCTGACCAACGCCGATAGCGACATCCGGTCCGTTTCCTGACAATGTTGCAGGTAATAAAGCTTCTCCTGCGACGAGTTTTAGTTCTACGTTGATATTATTTTGAACAGTAAACTGTTCATCGATAAGCTGACGCAGTAATTGAGATTGGTCGCGGCCAGACATAATCCATACCGTAATTGTTGGTCCGTCAACATTGACATTAGATTCCAAAGAGGTATTTGCGCCATAAGATCCAAACAGCATTTCGATTTCATGCCATAATTTCTGGAAAAAATTCGTGTTTGGTTTTGGCAGTTTGGCGGTTTCGCCATGTACGTAAATGCAATCTATCGCTAAAGACTGTTGGGAAATTGACATAACCCAGGTTCCTAACGCAGAAATATTGTCATCAAGTTCATTTAAACCAATTTGAATCTTTTTTTCTGATTTTTGAAACTGATTTAACTGATAAACCGTCTTCTCAAAAGAAGACAGAAGTGATCCACGTTCACCAGCAACATTGACGATGTCTTTCATAGCTTCTTCGAGCAATAATTTTGCTTCAGATATCATGTCAGCTAGTCCGTCAATTCGTTTGTACAATAGGTAATCCTGATACTGATCCGGATTAGTACCGGCAATCATAACAACACGGCGGTAAAGTGTATTTAAAATCGAAATTGCTTCTTCAGCCCGCTTGACAATATCACTGTAAATACCAATTGTTGCTTCTAAAGTAATCGTATTTATTCCTTCTTCAAGGTAAAACCAATAACTTCCTTCTTCATTTCCCAAAGTAACGTTTTGCCAGTCACTCTGATAATCGAACTCAAGTTTTTTTGCCTCTGTAAATGGTACTTCATCATTGATTGTCAATCTGCGGGTAGCTGTCATGCCGCGAGTGAAATTTTGGCTGACTTTAAATGTTAATTGATATAATCCAGATTTAGGAACGTTGACTTGCCAGGAAATCCAGTCACCGGCAACTCTCCAGGTTACTCCGCCAATGGTATTATATCTCATTATAAAACTTTCATAGGGATCGACTTTATAAGAACTCCAGTTAGCGACAGGAGCTAAAATAGGAGACGATTTTTCATATGAATTTTCACCCTGAATTTTATAATAACCATTTTCCATAAATAAACTTGTATCTATTTTTTCAATATTCTGTTCTAAATAGGCATCGAGAGTTTCTTCATAGGATAATATTTCTGCTTCATTGTAAAGGGTAATGGATTGAATGAGCATTGGTTCTTTATTCTGAGTGAAAGTAAAAGTATTAACACCTTCTTCAAAATAAAAACTGTATGCGTCGCCCTGATAATAGCCAGCACGGTCGCGAATCGCTTCTTCTGCCCAACGCAATTTTTCCTGTTGCGAAGGTTTAATATCATGTTTCCCTTCGACACGAACTGACTCTACATCAAATGAATCCTCCCAGATTCGTGTGAATGAAATTACCTCTGCTTCTTTAAAAGGAACAACCCCGTTTATCAAAACACCTTTTGATATCTCTGCAGATCGTCCTGAAACAGCCATATATTTAATTCTGATATTATATAAACCCGCTTCCGGAACCGTGATGTTCCATGTAACCATCACCGTTTCAGGAATGAATAATCCCATTTCATTATCTATCGACATCACTTCTACGATTTCATCGTTAAAAGTATTAGACTGGCTGACATATTGAGTAGCGTCAATTGTGATTGTCTGATCCGGATATTCTTTTGGAAAGTTTAACAGGTAATCTTCATAACTGTCATCTGAAAATGATGAATAATCATATACTGATCCATCGTAATCTAAAGCTGGGGTTGCTTCAACCTTTGGTTGAAACAGAAAAACAGTCATTAATGCAAATGATATAATTACGAAGAATATCATCAATAGTTTCTTTTTCATTGTTAAATATGTCCTCCTGGTAGTTTATTCGGGTCGATTTGGAATTTAAGGGATTCAACACCTTCAGCGACTAATCGTTTATAGGTTTTTTTTGTCATAAGATGGTAAAGATAGGTACTTAATGAAGGATAGATGAATACCAAAACTATCGGTACGGTATACAGCAAAAGAATAGATACTACAATGTTTCCGATAAGATATAAAGTTTGAAGCGGAAATACTCTTAATAAAGAAAATGAGTATTTTATCCACTTTTTGAAAGGAAGATTCGGGTAATAGACGAACACAAACGCACCATTAATCAAAGCTGCTACACTAATGAGTAAGCATATCAGTGAGAAAGAGAACATGACTGAATACATCCAGTGACTCATTTCCTCTAGGACCAGATAAAAATAGACAGAATTAAACAGAAATACAATGATTAAACCGAGAAAGACAAGCGAGTATTTTAAAGCTTTCCATCCATGTTGAAACACCATATTTATCCACGTTTTAATGATTGAATCACTTCGTTCACCAAAGGATTTAATCGCTAAAACCAAGATAATAAGCGCTAATAAGAAAGTAAATACACCTAAACCGAGAAAAAGGGTTAGGATAAATAAGAGGTTAAAAATGATTAATTTATAAATCGTGTCAGCAATTTCCATAAGTCTTGACTGGAATATTTTTTCGTTAATCATGATTCTCCTTACCCTTATGAGTAGAAGTCGGGGTTTCCCCGACTTCTCCAAACAAGGAAAATAAGATTTTATTAATAATTAAATGAATTAAAAAATAACTGGTAATTTTACAACTTTGACAACTGTTGTTGTAGGGTTGATAAATGTTTCAAAAGTAGTTTTTCTCCAGATTTCGTTTGAAGCAACCGTTGTATCCCAAGAGCCCATGAAATGATAAGCTATGAAATCACGAGGAGATAAAGTTGCACCTACTTGTTTAGCAGTAGTGTTAGTAGTAATAATGATATAGTCACCTTCAGAGATGTATGGAGTAACCTGACTAATTTTAACTTGGCCCGAAACGTATGAACTTTGAATTGTCCAGCCGTTGTTGACTAGTTGATCATTAGTCGATAACCATTCATGATTGTTTAATACGGTGCGAACAGCCTTAACCTGTCCGGTTGAAGAGAATAACACCATCATACCATTAACAGTAAGCATTCCTGTTTGATCTGCTAATTTAGTTAATTCAAAAGCATCTTCGATGTAGAAAATTTCAGTAGAACCAGAGAATCCGCCAGCAGCAACTGTCAAATTCCGTTTGACTAACCATTCTGCGACATTTGTATAAGTTAAATGTTGAGTCATTGTCGATAAAATGATATTGTTATCTACTGCTACTTTTACAAATGAATATGATACTGTAGATGGATTAACAAAAGCTTCAGTAATCGTTGTCGAACGCCAAATTTCTGCTGAAGCAACGGCAGTATCCCAAGCACCCATGAAATGATATGCCAAGAAGTCACGTGCATTTAAAGTTGCACCAAGTTGCTTAGAGGTTCCGCTTGTCGTTAATACAATGTAATCTCCTTCAGTAATGAATGGTGTAACTTGACTAATAACTACTTTTCCTGAAGCATATGCAGAATTAATTGTCCAGCCGTTATTTACTAGTGGATCATTTGTTGATAACCATTCATGGTTGTTTAAAACTGTACGAACAGCTTTAACTTGTCCGGTTGATGAGAATAATACCATTGTTCCATTTGCAGTTAGCAAGCCGGTCTGATCAGCTAATTTTGTTAATTCGAATGCATCTTCAATATAGAAAATTTCGTTTGAAGAAGCAAATCCACCTTCTGCCATAGTAACATTACGTTTATATAACCATTCAGCAACTGAAGTATAAGTTACATGCTGTTTTTCTAAAGTCAATTGTAAGTAAGGTTGAACTTCATACTTTTTGATTTTAGCAACAGCTGTTGATGGATTAATAAATGTTTCAAATGTAGTTTTTCTCCAGATTTCGTTTGAAGCAACAGTTGTATCCCATGGACCCATGAAATGATATGCTAAGAAGTCACGAGGATTCAAAGTTGCACCGGCTTGTTTTGCTGTAGTGCTATTAGTTACGATGATATAATCGCCTAAAGCAATGTAAGGAGTAACCTGACTAATCTTAACTTGTCCTGAAGTGTAAGTACTTTGAATTGTCCATCCGTTATTGATTAGTGGGTCATTGGTTGATAACCATTCGTGATTGTTTAATACTGTACGAACTGCCTTAACCTGTCCGGTTGAAGAGAATAAAACCATTGTTCCGTTAGCAGTAATTAATCCTGTTTGATCAGCTAACTTGGTTAATTCAAAGGCATCTTCGATGTAGAATATTTCAGTAGAACCAGAGAATCCTCCTGCAGCAACTGTAATATTACGTTTAACTAACCACTCAGCAACATTGGTATAAGTTAAATGTTGAGTCATTGTGCCTAAAGTTAAGTAACTTGTTGTTTCATTGCCATACATGATGGTTTCTGATTTTGAAGATTGAACATGAAGAGCATCTTCTGAAGAAGCTAAAGCCTGAACTTCAACTCTCTTCATTGCAGATCCACGATATGGACTTAAGTCAAATGATATTTCAGTTGTATTTCCTACTAATACGTCATTAACAAAAATGTTATAAGAAACAGCTGAATCAACAGCATCCCAAAGAAGTAGGTCTTCGTCAATGAGTAAGTTAGTTGGTGTAGTTAATGAAGCAAATTTAACCTTGACAGCATCAGACAATACTGAAGTTGCATATGTTTTGGCGTCAGCTGTAATAGCACGAACTTGGATAGTCTTTTCAGCAGAGTCATTGATAATCGTTTTCAAATCAATTGTCGGGTCTGTAACAGTTGCTAAAACCACACCATTGACTACGACTTTATAACTTGCAGCGCCTGTAATTGGGTTCCATGAAGCAATATTTTCAGTAATTGTAACTACAGGACGTGGTAATTTAGGACTTTGAGCAACAATTGAAGATACTAATTTAGCTTCAATTTTTAAGTTTGTAAAGTATTCTTGAGTGTAGGTTGTAGAATCAAATTTGAGTGTGTCAGGAATGTTTAATTCTGGATCTGTAACGACATCAGCGATTGCTCCAGCGCCAGGATAATTATGATTCCATACTAAACCAATACCGTAATTTCTGATGTCAGCGGTTTTGCTTGCAGGTAAAATAATAAATGATCCGCCATTTGGAACAACAGTCATAATATCCATTAAAGGACCGTGAGGCACTGTGTTAGCAGCATTTGGTATAATTAAGTCCCAAGTTAAGTTTGGCTCGCCGGCAGCTGCTTTTACTGATTCGGAAGTTGCGACAACAGCAGCGTTACCAAAGATAACTGTTCCATCAGCGAATACTTCTGCTGCGGAAGTAGTTGTCATTACTCTAGCAGATACGAAATTACCTTCAGCATCAAGGATGATTAGGACACCGTCTCTAAACCACGGAACTCCTTTATTCGGACTCAAGGTAGTAAATGAATTCACAACAGTTGAATCAGCTGATAAAGTAGTATACATGTCTTTTGTATAGAGATAAGCTTTTCCAATATCAGTACGAAAGCCTGCTCCTCCAAGAGAACTAGAGAATACTAAAGCTTGGAGATTGTTAACAACAACTTGAATATTTGCAGGTAAATTATTAATTGTAACCGATACAGTTGTATCATTAACTACCAAACTAGATACTTCCTGTACTTCTTTAATTGGTAATTGAACTTCAACCATTCCATTTGTTTGGTTGATTGCAGAAATAACAGAACCATCGTAATCAAAGTTGTAATAAGCTTTGAACGCTTTATTCATAACTGATGCATTCAATCCTTCTGGATAAACGATAACATAGCCAGATAAAGGCGCATCATTTTTAAGATTAGCAAGCAAATCCTCTGCTGTCCAATTTAATTCTGAACTCTTAATAACGCCATTTTTGTCCATTTCAAACGATAAACCATTAGAGAAACGGATTAATTGAACTTGATAGAAGTTATTTAATACAACAACAACTCCTTTATTCAAAACTGGTAAAGTCGTTAAAGCATGGAATTGTACTCCGGTAAAGAACATACCGCGTTCTGTTTCGTTTAGAGGTCCGAATTCAGTGAAATTAGGATTCGTCACTAAACGTTGTTCAATACCCATAACGCGAGAGTAAGCTGTGTCAGTAGGACCATATAATTCTAAGTAATCAGGGTTAGTAGATTGGATTTTTATGAGTGAATATGCTGTATCTGTTTTTCCATTAGCTGTTACTGTATATTCAACTGTATAATAAACGTTATTATTTTCAGCGTTTAATATTTGTTGTAAAGTAACTTCATTTTCTGATAAGACCCAAGGAGTATCGACATATTCAGCCCAGAGAGGATGAGTGATTGGTAATGATGAACCATCTAATCCATAGACTTCTTTAGTTGTTTTGTAACGGTAAATTTTGTAAGTAATTTGGTCTGAAATATCATTTCCCTTACCATCATTTGCAGTTATTCCATCGAGCGGGTTGTAAGGATTTTCTTCAGTATATTGTGATAAGTATACTTTCTTTTCATAGCGGTTTTTCCAGATTCCAGTATCGGTAAGATATCTTTGATAAGGAATAGAGATTACTGGAAATGGATTTTCAGGATCAAACGTATCACGTACTTCAGCGCTTGATAATTCAGCATTTTTGATTTCAAGTGTTCTTCCTAGTGCGTAATCTTTTATATCATCACCATTTTCATCGCTGTTCATGATGTAGTTAGCACCCATTGAACGAGGCATTGAAGAGGAGTTAGCAATTGAAACTAATTGGCCATTTTCATTTTCTCCGATTGTTGCCCAGTTCATGAACATGAATACATGGCCGTTTTCAGGAACCCATCTGTTAATATTTGCTAACATAAGTCCCATTTCACCAGATGAATATTTGGCATTTGACACACCAATTAAGGATTCTCCGACTTGGACTGTCCATGTTCTGTTAGATCCGGTAGACCAATCTTCAGCTAAAACGGATTTAACATTTCCTTCGTTATCCAAATAAGCTTCGCCACTGCTCCAATGTCTAACATAGACGATTTTGTTATCAGCGTCTGTAACTGCGATAACACTCCATCCAATACCAGAACCAAATCTGTCTGGAGCGTACTCAATTAACCATTCAAGATAGTCTTTTGATAATACGTTGACATAATGTCCATCATATGCAGAATTGTATGATGTTCCGGTATTACCGTTAAGAACCTGAGGGTTATAGAGTGCTGGTTGACGAATAATATCGCCAGCAAATGATGTCATTTCAGCGCGAGCATAAGCTTGTTCGACAATAATTTGACGGCTTATCGGAGCGCTGGTATTACCTGAAGAGTCGGTCATGGTAATTTGAATTGTATAAGTACCAGGAGTACCGTTTAAATAATCACCATAACTGCTTACTGTGAAGGTAACATTAGTTCCATCGACGTTGTCAACTGCAGTTAAACCTCTAGTTAAATCAGTTTCTTCACCAGCTAAATGCGTAACAGGTAAATTAGCGCCTGTTAACATTGGTGCTAAAACGTCATCTTTGACTATGACAGTCAATGTTTTAGTAGAAAAATTTCCAGCTTCATCAGTAGCTTTGACTGTTACTGTATAAGTACCAGCAACGCTTCTATCATAACCGCCATAATTATCAATAGTTATTGATATATTTGCGGTGGAAGAAACATTATCTGTAACACTTACACCAGCTGTCAAACTAACTTCAACACCTGTTTGGTGCATAATAGTCGTGTTTGCGATAGTAATGACTGGTGCTTCAGTATCCAGTAATTCACTTGTTGTCTGAGAAGTAGGCATACTTGTCGTTGTAGTTTTGTCAGTACAAGCAACAAAAACAACAGATAAAACGGCAAGCAGTAATACAACTAGCATTCGTTTCATTTGAGACATTAAAAAAACCTCCTATTATTTTTTGTGTTAATTCATTACAATTATATACTAGTAAACTTGTCTAGTCAACTTAATTTTGAAAAGGTTTTCTTTCCTTAAACGAATAAAATTTATATCATTAAATCATTCATTTATTTCATTATTTTTCTTTTTGCAAACCAAATCATTGTTCCGATTAATCCTGCTCCAACTGTAGATATAATCCCAATAAATAAAGCTGTAAGATTTGTGGGTTCATTAGGTTCTGAAGGATTAACAGGGGAAGTGGTTACCTGAGTAGTCGTTGTAATCGGTTCTTCAATTTCTATAAATGTATATTCAAATACCTGAGCGTCTGTTTCACTGACAGGGGTGATGGTATTAATTCGGTAATAATACTCCACAGTAAACTGATATAACTGATTTTTCATAACATTTTGAAAATCGATTTGATATCCATTTACTGAATTTAAAACGATATATTTCTGATTGTCGTGTACCAGATAGAGCTTTGTTAATGTTTTGTCAGGATCGGAAAACGAAATCGTCGCTATAAAACCTTGAATAGCGTCAGATCGTTCGAAACTTACATTAAAATCGAAAGGCTTTACTTTCTGAACCGAAATGTCAACATAGTGATTCGCCAAATTTACTCTTTTTTGTATAAAGGTAACCGTCTGAGTAGTTGAACCGATTGTATAATTTACGTCAGCGGTTAAGTAATATATTCCGTTTGATTCTAAATTTGTTATTGTATTAGATCCTAATTGATACTCTACTTCTTCCTGATTAAGATAAACATTAATATCATTAATTGTTGAACTTCGATCATCGATTTCGATATTATAATCAAAACCTGTATTGTTAATATTGCTGATGTTAATATCGACATAAACATCAGGAACAACCAATAATATACCGTTTGATACTTTTCTGTAAGGATTATCAGAAGGCGAATTCAGCATTCTGAATTCATCGCCATCCCGAATGACTAATTGTGTTGATCCTCCGCCATCTAAATTAAATGAATTGGATGCGCCTAAAGTTTTCATAATCTGAGCTTCTTCTCTTAAATTAGCTCCGGCCATATTGGTTTGACGACCGTCAACTGTCATTAAGATGATATCGCCCTGATCTGAATAACCTATTGAGGTGCGAGGATGTCTTGCAATTGCAAAATCTAGATTTTGATCGTTAATATCTGCAAATGCTTTAACCGTTCCATTTTCAAGCGGTTGTGAGCCTACGCCAATAATTTGATCAACAGATTCGTAGACATCTGCCATATGTTTTTGAAGTCTTATCTGCGGATACTTATTAAGAAGAGAAATAACTTCAGGATCTTTTGTCGCAATAGTAAAAACATCGGTTGCCGTTGAGACCGTCGTAACTACCTGGTTGACTTTTCCTAAAAGATAGAGCGACGAATAATTAGTAGTTGAGGTAACTGATCCCTGATAAAGCATTGCATCGGGGATTGAGATAGCATTTAATGGTTTAAAATATAGAGTCGTTTGATTTTCCAGAGGAATCTGGTTTAAACCCTGAATAGTGATTTCTTTGATGACTCTCGTTTTTGTAGTATCATAAAAGCTTAAAGAAAAGAGGTCCTCAATCGTATTTGTCTTATTCGAAACATATCCTTTGTCATCCTGATTTAATCCGATTGAAAAGTATCTTGGCTGAGAAAAATTGTTGTATTTAATCACGTTACCGTTTGATACAAAGGCATTAACCGGTGTTTTTGTAGTTAAATCATAATAATCTCCATTGATGCCCGCAAGCACTTTAAACCCAGGATTTTTCAACTCATAGTCCTGAGCCAACTCAATCAGGTTAGCCCCAACGATTGAAGTTCCGCTCGTCTTACTCCAGGCAACGGTGAAAGCATTCGAGTCTTTATCTATTTTGACATAACTCACCCGTTGCAAACTGGTTGTTCCACCATCGGTTGTCGTTGTTGCAGTAACAGATTTATAATCAATTCCTGTCGATAAAGTTCCTGATTCAATTGTATTTTGTTCATTATAAGCCAAAGAAACCGCATAAAGAGTCTTATGCGGTAAGAAGATTAATAGTGTAGAAAAGAGTAATATTACAAGCAATTTTTTCATAATTTAGTCCTTTAATTCAATATCAAAACCAACTTCAAACATTCTTTTCCATGGCAATTCAACATTAATTAAGTTAAACTTGTTTTTAATTTCACTTAAATATTCATCAATGAAATCCAATAATTCATCTTTGACCATATATGCGACAACCCCACGCTTTTCACCAGCATGGAAATAATCAAATCCTATCGATTCAATTTTTTTAGAAACAGAACTTCTTACTACGCCACAATACCCGACATCTTCAATATATCGTTTAATTAAAAATCTGATGTGTGCGTCTGTGTTGCCAAACAAATAATAAGCAATCCCTTGTGCTACTGCGGTTCCGAAAGCGTTGGCTGCTGTATTCCATCCTGCATATGCAGCGACATCCATTAACAAGCCACTTTCTTTGATAAGGTTCAATACTTCTGTCGAACCTGCATTTAAGTAAAATAAATCCGCAATCACGACGGGATGGGTTTTTGAAGCGAATTTAATAAATTCAAAAGCTTCTATAAGGTTAACTAACACATCGATTTCACGATCATTTTTTACCACTCTGGGGAACATTTTTGTAGCTCCCATCAAGATTAGAATACAAATATCAGCTTCAGCCAAAGAGGAAACAATAATACCTCCGGCACTAATAATTTGATATTTAACTGAATTATCAAGAGCTCTGTCCTCTAAACATGGAACCACCATTGGTGTCGTCGGAGAAGGATATTTCAGGTAAAATTTAGGGGTTTTACCTTTAAGACGATTGACCATTCTAGATACCATGATAACCCCAAGTTCATCTGCGCCGGAATATGCGTATACCTTTAAACTCAGGTGTGATTCTTTAATCGCCGTCGTTACCACGGCCTGATCCATTGCCGGATAACCAAATTCACTGGCATCGTCCTGACACATAATCATGAAATCTATGGCATTGTCTTTAACAAGATTTAAACTTAAGAGATTAAAAGAGAGATTTTTTTGTCTTCTTGAAACGAAATTATTTAGATGTTCTGCGGGAACGACTAATGATTCATAATTGGCTTTTTCTTCTGCAGATAGACGGCCTAATTTCATTTTGTGTTCATAATAGCCCGTTAAGAAGATATTACGTCCGTAATCTTTATAGTATAGAGGTTCTTCATCTGCGCCGTTATACTGCGGACAACGCATAATGATTTGGAACGCATAAATCTGTAGTTTTGGATTTTGCTTTTTTAATTCTTTGATTAACTCATGTCTTTCTTTAATTGTTTCGGTAGATAGTTCATGAATACGTGATGGAACAAGCCCCCCGTACAGGAGCATATCCATTGATACAACTAATCCATCCGCATTTTTCGATTCTTTCAGTAAGAATTCAAATAAACCGTCAACATCAGCCGACTTTGTCTTGTAAGGTAATAAATCATCCGGTGGTACAATGATTTGAATATCTTTTTGATTGAATAAATCCTGTGGAAATACCAAATTACATGGACGTTCATCTAAAGGAACATATATTATTTTTGCCATCTCTTCGCCTCGAATACCCGATACCATTTTCTTCCTCTTCGGGTTATTATTAAATCTTTATATTCTTGTTCTTCTAATAGTTTTAAATCTAACAGAATCAAGTCGAATAACTCACTGCCAGGGAAATGTATATCCTGCAGAAAATCGATTATTTCTGATTTTTTTACGTCATTTGAACTCATTTTAGCAATCAATTCAACTTCTTTCAATGTTCTTAACAGCCAGGGCCTTAACTCATCAATGAATAATGACTCGATTGAGAGGAGCTGATCTGCGGATTTTTTAACATCCATATAATAGTCAGTAATCGCTGATGATGGAAATGATTTTGCCAATTCTTGATCAACAATGTGTTTCGATGCATCAAGAGGATTGGGTGAATTATGGTTAAAAAATGCTTTTCCATATAATGTTAGTAAGGGGTCTATGCAGTTCAGAGCATATAGATATGACTCTTCAGGCTTATATGATCCGGCATTCCATGCATATCGAGCCATGGTAATCATTCCAACCTTTGAAATCTGATAATGGATGCTTGGATTAATCAAATATGCATCGACATGTTTTTTTAGGTCTACAGTACGATTTTTGATTGGGCCTATAAATTCTCTTACCCCGTAAGTAAAGTCGCTTACTGGGAAATTGTCCCATAAGTAGATTGGCTTATCAAAAGCGGCTTTTGTCCTGATAATATCTTGGTTTGATATTGCTTCAGCAACTACATTATCACCTGTCCAGAAGACGGCAATCTCTTTGTTAAGATTAAGCCTTAAATCATCGCGATAAGGTGAAGACCCAATTTCGTGATACTCAGTCGGACATATCACAAGCTGAGGATTATCGATTTTTGATTTTAAAAACGATAAAAGTGCATTCGCGAGTAAAGCATGAGCGATTCCGGGTCTTTGATATTTCTGTAAACTATCACCTTGTAAGGCATAATCGATATCGTCGTAAAGTAACCCAAAACGGGTGAGACCCAGGTCAATAAATTGCTGATATTTAGCGAAAAGCAACTTTTTATCATCATCAGAAGCATAGTCAATTGGAATGGAACCTTTTTCATGGTAAGCAGGAGACATACACATCCAAAAATCAATGTACAATTTATTGGCTTTATCAATCATCCTCTTAAAAAGATTGAGTTGCTCATCTGGATAAGGAGTTCGCCATTCAATGCGATGGTAAGGGTCCACTTTCGGGCCATACATATAGGTATTAAGACGATGCTTTACCATAAATGGAAACATTTCCATTCTTTCTTCGAACGTCCAGGGAGTACCGTAATATCCTTCTATAATTCCTCTGATTGGAAAATCAGGTTCATCTTCAATCAAAAGAACCGGAAGTATAATACTATTATTTTGATAAGTCACAATTTCATTCAAAGCATGGATGCCATAAATAAAACCACGAATGGTAGATGACTTGATTTCAATCGTATTTTTTCGTGTATCGACAATAAATGCATCACCAGGTAATTCATCAAAATGATTCATCTGAATCAATAGCGCATTATCAGACCCATTGAAATCAAATAAATCAAAGTTAATATTATTATTCAGTAATTGATATAATGAATTTTCTTCCTTTGACACTACTGTGCGTACAGGAATTTTTGATTCAAACGAGTAATAAGTACCAATACTGTAGACATTTTTCCAAGTGTGTTTTTTAAACATCATTTACCGCACTTTCCAGGGTGAATTGTTATAGATTCAGAGCCTTTTTTCCCATCGATTACTTCAACTGAGATTGCTTCCTGATTGGGGCATATCATCGAAACCTGGCGCTCGGTCGACATCGCAATTTTCTTAATAACCCCATCGATTTTGCGATATAGGAAGCTTTCATGCCAGACTGAAGTAGTGACCATAGCATTCGTGGCTTTGGCATGATATCCTTCATTTCCATATTGATCAATCGAATTAACTCTTTTAAATTCTGCATCCTCATATCCATGTCCTTCTGAATAAAAAATAGGACTATAAAAATCAAGAGGACGATTATCTTTCAGATGATACTTTTTACGAAGTTCGACATATTTAGGATTGGTAGTAGGTTCGATAACTTCTATTCTTAATTGAAGATAGTTAGCAACAGGAGAATAGATTTTCATTCTTAATACATCTCCCGGAAAATAATAGTAACCAAAATTTCTTGGATTTGAGACATTCCAGGAATTAACTTCGCGTCTGCGAACGTTAAAGTCGATATCAGAAGCTTCATTATATATATATCTCCAAAATGGACGATAACCCATTTTCGGACTAGATATCGTTAAATCGTTGGTTGTATCGTTTGATAAATAAGTCAGGTTCAGTCCTAATCCCGCATCACTTTCTTTTCGGCTTTTTCCACCGACGTATACACTTGGATTATCCATATAACGGCCGTTCCCATCGAGACCGAAACGAGTCTCGTCCGGAATAAATTCACCTAGCGTAACAACCCCTTCAAAACCAATCCACTGATCTTTTGATGAATATACTTTTCGGTACCAAGCCCCTAAAAAACAAGCTGGTGCTTCTGGCGCTTTTATTTCGTTTTCAATTGAACCCAGATAAATTTCCGGATTATCAAACATTGAAACATCAACAGCCCGGGAGTCCATTACAGGAGTTACTATTTTTGTCAAACTCATAATTAAATCACCTTTCTTTTAGTGAATTTCAGAATAAAAAATATTGCACCAAATATTGTCGTCAAACCAGAAGATATACCCACCCAAAATAAGGTATTATTCTTGTCGGGAGTATCTGGAGGAGTCGGTTCAGAGGGTTCGTTTGGGGTTTGTGGGTCTGTTGGGTCAACTGGATCTTCAGGATAATCTATCGTCAGAGGATTAGGCCGTTCTTCATATTCAGGATGGTATAATCCAAGAGCAATTAATTCTCTTGATATTTTAATATCTAGCGCATGGTAAAGGCGCTGAAGTTTATCAACAAACACTGTTTCAACGTCATCGTTTTGTAAGTAAGGTGATATTAATATCAGGCTAGAAACTTGATTCATGGCTAATTGGTAATCTGCAGGATTATAAAGTTCTAACGATGATAATTGGGATAATTTCTGATTAAACATTGTGCGTACAGTATCATCCTGAACTAACTGAACAAGCGGATCTATTGACTGGATGATTTTCTCGACGAGCATATCGGCGGAACTAAATAATGATACTGCTTCAGCGCGGTATAGACCGTTTTTAATGGAATCTTCAACTTCAGTATTTCCAATGACATTATGAGAAGCAAAAATTGCGCTTCCGCCATATTTACTAGCGACTAACATCTGATTGTGCTGATTCATCAGAGGATATCCGTAATAAATAGGGGCGATGCCTGAAGATAAAAAAGCGAGGTTATCCATTGATTTAAATATAATATTTGAAAGATTATCGACATGTTCCGAAGATGAGGTGTAAATCATCGGGCATAACAAATCAATGTATCCTTTATTGACCCATTGTAACCAATCCTGCATATAGGTAGCTTTGGCCTGGTCAATACTGCCAACTACGTCCGCAGAGATAATGATATCATTTTTATACGATCGTAAAAGTTCGGAAAAACGTTTTACTGCCTTAGTAATATTATCTTGACGCCATTGATTCCATAATTCTCGTTTATCTAAATCAAGAATCATCGTTCTGACGTCTCCGGATAAATTGTAGGCATTTTTAAATGCAGTCTCCGGAAGTTCGCCATAACCGCTGTCCCGTATCGGCGAAGTCTGATAATTGTTATCATAATATCGAATGTAATCCAGCTGGATTCCTGCAAAATCATATTTAGTAATCATTTCAGTTAAGACTGAATCAATAAACGTTAATGCTTCTTCATTTGAAGGATCAAGATAATAAGCACCACCATAAGAATTTGGATGAAGGGCTCTTCCCTGATAATCTTCAAGCAGCCATTCCGTTTTTATGGCTGGAGAAATCGTAGTTAGACTACCAGCGTTAAAAGTATGAATCCACGCATGGATATCGATATCCCGTTTCTTCGCTTCTCCAATTAATGCTGCTATATAATCATCGCCATATTCCCCATAAGTAAAAGATGATACTTGTGGATGTGTCGTTAATATGTCTGATCTGTAACTGACATATCCATTCCAAAATGTTTCAACATAAAGTGTATTAAAGCCAAGTTCTTTGACCCGGTCCAAAAAATTGATTAAGCCTTCTAAATTATTTTCTTTAATCGCTGTTGCATTTGGGCGATGCCACATTGCCCGTATTTCAATTGAATTTGTATATGAGGAGTAGTAAATGAGTTTTTCAGACAAATTTTTTATTTGCTTTGACAAACTGATAATCTGGTTTTCTTGTTCATAAGTGATATATTCATTTTGATAAAGCGATTCAATTTCCGACATTTTTTCATTGAGTTCTGTCAATGTATCGTTTACTAAGGTTTCATTGATATCCGTATTGTATTTGATTGCTGTTTGAACCGCATTATTTGCACTCTGTTGATGTGTTTTTGCTAAATAATAAGAGCTTTCAACAAAATCACGAATGATTACAACAGTCATATCGTCAAGATTACATTCAACAATATCACCTATTTCAACATTCATTAACTCCGTTTTTTTAGTTCCGTGAGCAGACAATGCATATCCTCTAGGTTGAATTCTAACATTTGTATCTTTTTCGATGACAACGTTAAATTCATTTACCGAAATTTCGTATCCCCATACATTAGCTCCGGTTTTACCCGTCTCATTATAAGGATAATATACGAGATAATTTTCGTAACGTGTTCCACCGATTGAATCAATCGTATTTTCGAATATCACTTGACTTTCCCCTTTCACCGATAGTGGAATAATACTTAAAAATAAAAGCAGGATAATTAAGACTTTATATTTCACAAGGTTTTCTCCTTTTTTTGGCAATTTTATAAGTATGTCAACTCAAAAGAAAAAGAAGCGAAATTACATCATTCGCTTAATTTTGTTTTTTACGTCTTCTTCAAAGCGTTGAATATATCTTAATACATAGTTACTAACATCGAGTGAATCATCAATAATTAAAGGAGTCAGGTCCATAGCATAGATTAAAGATTTCGATGCATCAACCTGATGAGATTCAAAATAAGTAGCATTAGCAATTCTTCTGCCCAATGCTGCCAGATCATATCGTTTTCCACCGATAATCTGTGAATCGAACACCTCAACTAAAGCTGAAGCTAAATTCGGATGTCTATCGGTGTCAAGAGTTATTTTTTCAGAGTCATTAATCCAGTCTAAAGCTCTCCATACTTCACAACCCAACACTTTTTTTGGTCTTAATTCCTTTGGAATTTGTCTTAAAGCTTTAATGACTTTTGTTACAACACCAATGTGGGTGTCGTGTTTGTCAGCAAGGTTATGGGTATAAAGTACTTCAGGTTGTGCCTGAAGCAGCAAAGTTTTCAAATCATCAGTTATCTGCTGATCATTTATATCTTTGGTCTGAGAACTGGAATAATTTAACTGAACTAGTGCGCCGTATTCACCAATAACCGCGGCTTTTTCTTGTTCAAGTTGTCTTACTTTCATCATTTGTTCATTGGTATAATCTGCATATTTCCCGGTTCTTGCGCTTCCTCTTCCGTCAGTTACGACGACACCAAAAAACCATTTTTCAGCATTTTGGAAGCATTCTGAAATTACATGGTAAGCCATAATTTCAATATCGTCCTGATGAGCCGCAATCGACATATGAGTGGTTCGACTGATTGCTTTGGCAACTTCAGTTTGATCTGGTATGAAGATCTTTGAACATGTATTATTAAGTTTCATTTTATCCCTCTTAAAAAATTGAAAATAAAATTTATATGTCTAGACAAGTTATATATAGTATATCTTTTCTGTCTTCATAAATCAATCCTAAAAAGTAATTTATAGTCTAAAAATGTGTATAATAAAAATTTTAATAAGTATTCCATTTATAAAGCATAAGAGCATTATAAAAAATTTAATATTTATTAGATTAGGGTCTTTATTTTTTGAATTTCAAAAAAAATAAAAATCATGGAAGATATGACTCTCCATGATTTTTTACTATTTTCAATAATTATGGCTATTCATTTTATATCTGTTTTCGGTATAAATTTAATTTAGATTCAAACTCTGCCGGGAGAGGTGAATAAAATTCTAAATACTCATTTGTCATGGGATGAGTAAACCCAAGTATCGATGCATGTAAATATTGTCCAAAATTATCATTTAAAGCATTTTTCGAATAAATGGGATCCCCAATGACGGGATGACCAATGTAGGCCATGTGAACCCGAATCTGATGAGTTCTTCCTGTTTCTAAAATGCATTTTACCAACGAAGCGTCGTTATACCGTTCGATTACGGTGAAATGAGTCACGGCGTTTTTACCGGTTTCCGTTACTCTCATTTTCTTTCTATCTTTAAAGTCTCTGCCGATAGGAGCGTCGATTTTTCCGGTAGTATTTGTAATTCTTCCAGAAATTAAGGCAATATATTCACGTTTAGTCACTTTTGCTTTTAATTCTTCAGCTAATATTCGATGAGATTCATCATTTTTTGCGACCATCAATAACCCGCTGGTATCTTTATCGATTCGATGAACGATACCAGGGCGTAATGGGTGGCTTCCCGATGATAACTGATTAATATGATATAAAAGACCATTAACCAACGTGTGTTCATAGTGACCGGGAGCAGGATGAACAACCATCCCGGACGGTTTATCTACAACCAAAACATCATCATCTTCATAAACAATATTTAAATCAATTGGTTCGGGAATTAAATCCATTTCTACGAATGGAATTTCATCTATCTGAATTAAATCGCCGATTCTGACGACATAATTCGCTTTTGTTGATTCATTATTAACCAGTAAAGAAGACTGTTTAATTAATTTTTGGATTAAAGTCCGTGAATATTGGGGAAATATAGTAGAGATAAACTTATCAATTCTCGATAATTCATCGGTTTCATTAACGACGTACTCAATCGCATTCTCATTCTCTGGCAGCATCAGCTTTCACCCGCTTTGGATCAAGTAAGAACTGATCAAACATAAATAATGAAATTCCAACTGTGAGACACATGTCAGCGACGTTAAATACAAAATCCCATATCCCGCGAAAATCGATAAAATCTACGACTTTGTGATCTGGCTGAAATATTCTGTCAATTAGATTTCCTATCGTTCCCGCCAATAATAATGCTAAGGCAATATGATAGATGATTTTGCGACGGTCTTTCCAATCATTTTTAATATAGAGAAATGCGAACAATCCGATAGCAATGACACCAAATGCAATAAAAATAAGATAGTTATAACCGCTATCTCCGCCTAAACCGAAGACTGCTCCTGGATTTCTAACATAAGTAAAATGAAAAAAATCCTGAATGACTGGTATGGTTTCACCCACATATTCAAATGCAGTGACTGTCCAAGCTTTTGTTAACTGATCGATGATTATAAGCGCCACCGCAATGATTAGGTATAAAATCATAGTGTTACTCCTTCTAAACCCATAAAATAGGAATCAAAATAAAGATAAAAACCAGACCGATGATTAAAACGATTGACATCCAAAATCCTGAATGTATTAACATAAGGTTTTTTATATCTGATTTTGCATCGGGTTTTTTTAAAAATAAAGCTTTTGAAGCCAATTTGTTGATAACAAAAACATTAAGCATAGCTATAAAAATTATAATGATAACGAATGTATATAAGCGATACATAAAAATCATCGCTATTTCTACTAAAATAATGTATACCGGGACGAAAATCAACGTACCATAGATTACGCCCGCAAATAACGAATCCAGAATAGCTTTTATTCCGAATTCAGTTTTTAATTCCGACCATTTTTCAATCATTTTTTTCATGTTAATCACCAAGTCCTTGCAGATAATCCAGCGCATCTTGGAATGATGCAACGGGAACAATCCAGTCAGTATCTTTAATTCCAAGTTCTTCACAGGCTTTTAACGCCTCTTGGTAATTATCATAAACATAATTATCATCAAGATTTGGCATAAAAAAGACATCGACTTTATTTAGGTATGCGGTTGCCACCTTTTGTTTAACGCCACCGATATAGCCGACACTTCCATCGTATTGAATTGTACCGGTTCCTGCAATTTTTAAGCCTTGGGTGATATCTTCATTGACCAGCATGTTATAAATAGCTAAAGTTTGTAATAATCCACCGCTTGGTCCGCCAATATTCGAATTTGAAACTGTATATTGAGGAAAAGTTGTCTCTTTATTGACTAAATATGCTGTTTTAAAAGTAATTCCGAATTTCCCGGATTCAGTATCCTTGGTTAATGAAACAACATAATTTTCGCCTTCTGCATTTTTAAAAGTAAAATCATATGCAGAAGAGAGTACGGTGTTCGCGGCCACGTCAGATAAACTGTTAACCAAACCGTTATCACCCATGACAGATATAAATTCGTCACCAAAATTAATCATGTCATAATTTGAAAGGTATGTTGCCTTTCCAAAAACCAATACTTTTTCTACATAATCAATAATAATTTCCGAATTATCGTTTTGAGCCGCAAGAAATGCAACAATTAATGAAGCATCAACCGAGGTATACTTATCCCAGTAACTTATTTGCGATATTTCACTATTTGTATAATCGGCATAAGAACCCGTCAAAGCATCAATGGTCGTATATGGACTAAAATAACCAACGATGAATTGGAAAAAGGTTGGGCGGTTAAGTGCAACGATATATGTTGTAGAAATGGTTCCATTGGTTATTTTGTCTTCATTATAATCGATATCAATTAGACTTTCAACTTCAGTCAGTCCACCAGGAGCGTCCAAATAATATTCGATTGGATATATAAGCAAAAACAATAATAATACGTAAGGAATAAAGAGAAGTTTAATTATCGGCCAGGCCTTTTCTGTTAACTCATTCATGAATACTCACTGACAAGTCAAATTTATCCATTTTTCTTGTCTTTACTCCTGCTGCTTTCAGCATTCTTTTTGAAGCAATATCTGCATCGGTTCCTAAATACTTATCAGAAAGGTAAATTATCTCTTTTATTCCAGACTGAATAATCAATTTTGCACATTCATTGCACGGAAATAGTGTTACATAAATTTTTGAATTGTCGAGCGGAACTGTTGAGTTGAGAATAGCATTTGGTTCAGCATGGACAACATATGGATATTTCGTGTTTAAAAAATCTCCTTCACGCTCCCAAGGAAAATCATCATCATCGCAACCTATCGGTAAACCATTATAACCAATTCCTACGATACGATTTTTTTGATTAACTATACACGCGCCTACCTGACTAGAATCATCCTTTGAACGCAATGAAGACAGATAAGCAACCCCCATAAAATAGGTGTCCCATGAGATGTAATTTGATCGTTTCATTAATTCTTTTTCTCCTCGCAATAGCTTTTAGCAATCTGAGCAGCTAATTTACAGTTATTATAAACTAAAGCAATATTTGCTTCCAAACTTTTTCCGCCAGTGATTTCAACTATTTTTTGTAATAAAAACGGAGTTGAAGCTTTACCTTTAATTCCTTGCGCTTCCATATCAATAATCGCCTGATTAATCGCTTTATCAATTAAGGCTTTCGGGAATGAATTTTCGACTGGAATAGGATTACAGATAAGCGTTCCGCCTGATAGATTCAAATCTTCTTTTGTTTTAATGAATTTTGCAATATCCTGTGGTGAATCCAAGCGAAAATCAACGTCAAAATCCGAATCTCTGGTAAAAAATGCGGGAAGTTTTTTTGTTTGATAACCGATGACCGGAACGCCTTTAGTTTCGAGATATTCTAAAGTCTTTCCTAAATCAAGAATGGATTTTGCACCAGCACAGATAACATGGACATCGGTGTGTGCGAGTTCCTCTAAATCTGCAGAAATATCCATGGTTGTTTCCGCTCCGCGGTGAACGCCACCAATTCCTCCTGTAGCAAAAAACTTAATGTTCGCCATTTTTGCAGCAATCATGGTTCCGGAAACCGTTAATGCACCATTCTTTTTTTGGCTGATAACATAAGGAAAATCACGTCTTGAAGTCTTGTAAACATCATGAGCTTCAACTGCAATTTTTTCTAACTCCTGTTCGTTTAAACCAACTGTAATAACACCATCGATAATCGCAATTGTTGCAGGAACTGCACCATTTTCGCGAATGATGGTTTCACATCTTTTTGCCATTTCAATGTTTTGAGGATAAGGCATTCCGTGGGAAATGATGGTTGATTCTAATGCCACGATAGGAAGTTTTTTGTCAAGTGCGTTCTGTACTTCTGGATGGATTTTTAACATAGAATTCATTTCTCCTTTGCTTCTTCTTTTTTCAGAAGATGTAAATTTATGTGACAATAACCGTTTGGATTTTTATCCAAGTAATCTTGATGATATTCTTCAGCATCATAAAAGATTCCGGCAGGCTTAACATAAGTATATATCTTTTTTGTGTATCTTTTTTGAAGTTGCTCTATATATTGGTTAATAATTAAACTGTCCTCAGCTTCGACATAAAATATAGCGCTGCGATACTGAACTCCGATATCATTGCCCTGTCGGTTCAATTCTGTAGGATCAATTATTCTAAAAAAATGTTCTAATATTTTTGTTAAGGGAGTAATCGTTTCTTCATAAGTAATATATACTGCTTCCACATGCCCAGAGCTGTTGCAAACATCTCGGTAAGTCGGATTTTTTCCTTCAGCATCAGTATAACCAACTTGAGTGGTTAATACTCCTTTGACTCTGGAAAAATAGGCTTCAACACCCCAAAAGCAGCCTCCTGCAAGGATAATTGTTTTCATTAATCTAGTTTCCTTTCTAAAAAATCATTAATCACATAAGAAGCAAGCGTTAAGCCGGCAGCGGGCGGAACAAAAGCTGAACTTCCTAACTTAACAGATAAATCAAAAGAAGTTTTAGGAATTTCTTTTGAATATACTACGGGAAAATCGAGAGATACATTCATTTTTCTTAAACGATACCGAACTTCCTTTGCTAAAGAGTCGATTTCAGTTTTGGCCATTTTCGCAATTTCTATTAGTTCAGGATGAAGTTTTAAAGCAAAACCCATTGAGGATATGATGGGTATGTTATTTTTAATGCAGGAAGATATTAACAGACATTTAAAGGAAACGGAATCGATCGCATCAATGACATAATCGGGGCGGTAATCAAGAAGCATAGTTATAGATGATTCATCGATAAAAACTTTCAAAGGAGTCACTAAAGCTTCAGGATTAATATCTTTAATTCTTTCAGCCATGGCATCGACTTTTGGCATATTCAGGGTTGAATCCAAAGCGATGATTTGCCGGTTAATATTCGTAATATCTACTATGTCGGAATCGACTAAAACTAAGTGTCCTACACCGCTTCTTGCCAAAGCTTCTGCCGCATAAGAACCTACTCCTCCGATACCACAAATCATCACGGTTTTTGAATGAAGTTTATCGAGGTTATCTGCACCTATCAAGGCTTCTAATCGTTGGAAACGCATTTAATATCTCCTAACAAATAAGGCTGCAACTGCAGCCTTTACTTCTTTTTAAGGTAATCGAACTTATAGAATTTACGGCCTAATTGTAATAGAACATAGATAATAATCGTAGCTAGTATTACCAATACATTAGCAATATACTGCCGGTCAAAACCCATATAATCATAAAATACGACAAAACCTAAAATCCCAAATGAACACATAAATAGCAAATAGATAAATTCATTGCGGTAATCAGCTTTAACTTTACGTTTTAAGTGATCTTTTCTTAGCAACAAAACTAATGTTCCTAAAATGGTAATAATTAAGTTTGAAATCGCCAGCCAGAAAATGAAATCATTGATATTCAGTAATCTGTCGACCTCAAAAACATAAGTAATAACGAGTACTATCGGTAAAAGCCAAATCATGGAAGCAAAAAAACTAATAGCATTTATCTCATACTGAGAATAAATTCTTGATTTTTTTCTGGCATCCATCATGGTGAAATTGTAGCCCCTTCATCAGTTTGAGTCAGTTTTCTCGCTTTAAGTTCTTTAAAGAAGTTCCAGATTACACGAATTGAAGCGGCGATTGGAGAAGCAAATACTACACCGAGAGTACCGAATAACGAACCAAAGAACAAAATCGAAATGATGATAATAATGGGATGGATTTCGAGCTGATGGCCCATGATAATCGGTTGGAAAATATTACCTTCGATAAATTGGATAACGACGTTGACTAATAATACTAGTAACGGTCCGGGACCGACCGGAGCGCTAATAAATGCATAAACGATTGGTGGTACCGCAGCGATGATTGTTCCAAAGTAAGGAATAATATTGGTTACACCAACGATTAAACCAAAAATAAAGAAATATTTAAGTCCGATAAGTTTATAGACAATTGTCGCTACTGATCCAATCGCTAACATCAGCAGTAATTGGCCACGAAGGTATGCACCGACAGTTTGATTTAAACGAGATCCTAATTCTGCCGCATTTTTTTCGTGTTTTGCCGGGATGATTGAACGCAAGCGTTCATTGATTACTTCATAATCAAGTAAATAATATATCAGCAAAATCGGTAAAAGTGCAATCGTTGTAACTAATGGAATAGCAACGCTGCCAATTGAAGCTAAGAATGAAGGAAGTAAATTATTGAGCCACTCGCCAATAATATTGGTTTCTTCAATATAAGTCATGATTCGGTCATAGATGTCAGAACCAAAGATAAAGGAATCTCTCATATCAACGGTAAGATAAGTGATAATTCTAGGAAAATCATTTGAGAAGAAATTGTTGATTTCTGCGATTACTAAAGGAGTTATAAAATAGAAACTTGCAAAAATAAGTGCTGCTGACAAAATGAATACAATAGCTAATGATAAACCTCTAGGTCCAATCCCTTTTTTCTCGAGATATTTGACCAGAGGAAAAATAATCAGTGCAATCAGATACGCTAAAGACACAGGCACTATAGCTGATTTAACAGCCGCCGTAATCCAGTTCCACAAATCTTTAAACTGAATTGCCATGAATAAAATTGCCAGGACTAATAAGACGATGGCTAAATATTTAATTATTCGATTTAATGTCTGATCGGAGATGGGTTGTTTTTTCAAAAACATCACGTCCTTCTAATTATTAATTATAGCATATTCACTAGCAAATTAGTTGTGGTTTTTTGATTATTCACAATCATCTTCACATTCTGAACAATGTCCAGAACATTGATGAGCTTCATTTTGAATTTCCGAAACGAGGTACTGATATAAATTCTCTAAAGAAACAGTTTCCTGCTCGTTTGTTTTCGTGTTTTTAACATTTATTACTTGTTTTGCTAATTCATCGTCACCTAAAATCAGGATAAATTTCGGATTAACTCTTTCTGCTTGTTTAAACTGGCCTTTCAACGGACGATCAAAAAAATCTGTTTCGCAGATAAGTCCTCCGTGACGTAATTTTGTCAGCAAATTCATTGAAGCTACTTTTGCTTTGTCTCCTAAGGTTATCAAAAAGACGTGGGTATACGGTTGATATGCTTTTTGCTGTACGCTCTCCATCGCTAACAATAATCTTTCCATACCTAAAGCAAATCCGACTGCTGGAAATTGAGGTCCGTCCAGATTTTCTACCAAATCATTATAACGACCTCCGCCGCCTAGAGTAGCTTGAGCTCCTAATGTAGGCAGGTCTGCTTCTAATTCAAAGACAGTGTGCGTATAATAGTCTAATCCTCGAACAAGAGATTGATCGACTACATAATCAACTCCCATTGAGTCAAGATAGGCTAACACTTGATTAAAATGAGTCTGGTCAGCTAAATTAAGGGAAGATAGGGGTTTAGGAGCATTTTGCAAAATTGGATTATCATGGTCAACTTTACAGTCTAGAACTCTCAATGGATTTTCTAAATATCGATGCTGACAATCGGAACATAGTCCTTCAATTTCGGTAGATAAGTAATTTAGTAAAGTTTGACGGTAAGTTAATTTGCTTTCTTTATCTCCTAATGAATTGATTTTCACTTTAACATTTTCCAGTCTTAATGCTTTGAGCAATGTCACAGCATACCCAATGACTTCAGCGTCAAGTTTGGGATCGAATGAACCCATTGCTTCAGCGCCGAACTGATTAAACTGACGCTGACGACCTTTCTGCGGACGTTCATATCGGAACATCGGCCCGACGTAGTAGTATTTTAACGGAAGGTTTGGATTGGCGTAGAGTTTGTTTTCGATAACACTTCTGACTACGCCCGCTGTACCTTCCGGTCTTAAAGTCACCGAGCGGTCTCCACGGTCAAGAAAGTCATATGTTTCTTTTTTTACTATATCGGTCGAGTCACCAACACCCCTGTGAAACAGTTCACTGGCTTCGAATATTGGCGTACGGATTTCTTCATAGTTATAGAGTTTAGAGACTTGGTCAATTATCGTTTCAAGTCTTTGCCACGCCTGAGTCTCTTCAGGCAATAAATCATAAGTTCCTTTGATTTTTGTAATCATGTTATTCATGCTCCTTTTCTTAAAAAAATCGTCCTCATTAAAAAGGACGATATCCTCTATTTAGAGGTCTTCAGGATTATATCGGGATAGAAATTATCCGAAATATTTTTCGTTGACATGTTCTAGAACAAAATCAACTAAATCGCTGACATCTTTCATTTTCATAGCTGCTTCATCAGAGATGGTGACGAGAAATTCACTTTCGATTTGATTGAATAATTCGAGAGCGTCTAATGAATCTGCGCCAAAATCATCAGCTAAAGCTGCTGTTAAGACTACTTTTTCTGCTTTGACACTAAGTTCTTGTACTATAATATCTTTAATTTTTTCGAATACGATTTGTTTTTTATCCATGATAATTCCTCCAAGAATATTTTGTTGTTACTATAAGTAAGATTATATTATTATTTAGTTTTAAAGTCAAACAAAATAGCGGTTATTAACCAGTCTTTCTGCTATCGATGATAATAGTGCACGGACCATCATTAATTAATTCAACAGTCATATCGGCACCGAAGATGCCTTTTTCAGTTTTTATCTGATACTCTGCTTCCAAAATACTGTTAAATAAATTATACAGTGGTATCGCTATATCCGGTTTTGCCGCCTGAGTAAAAGAAGGACGGTTACCATCAATTGTATCACCGTATAAAGTAAATTGTGAGATTGAAAGAATTGATCCACAGACATCTTTTATCGAGAGATTAAGTTTTCCTGATTCGTCAGGAAAAATCCTTAAATTAGCGATTTTCCGAGCAAGATATCTTACATCGCTTTCTTGATCATCGGTCTTGATTCCCAGCAGCACCACAAATCCTTTTTCGATTTTCCCAACGACTTCATGATTAACTTCAACCGAAGCTTTTGTTGTACGCTGAATGACCGCTTTCATTAAGCAACCCTCTCAATCGAGAATATACCCCGGATTTTTGAAATATTGGCCAAGACCTGATCAAGTTCAATAATTGAACCAACCTCTATTTTCATTTTGATGATACCTTCTTTTGAACGGTTGACCTGTGCTGATACTTGATTTATTTTACCTTTGGATGATGTAGCAGCATTGATAATTTCAGCGAGTACATTATCCCGATTAATAACGGTTATTTTGATTTGAGTTTCATATTTTTTGTTTGAATTATTTCCCCAGAAAACGTCGATCAGACGTTCTTTATCAAAAGACTGAACGTTTTTACAAATTTGTCTGTGAACGACGATACCCGTTCCTTTAGTGATGTATCCGACGATATCGTCACCTAAAACCGGGGTACAGCAATTAGCTAATTTAACTGAAGGGTTTGTCAATCCCTCAACGATAATATTAACATCTGAATGCAACGTTCTTAATTTGCCCTGTCGTTTTGTTTCCGGGGTTTTATTAATCGATTCAATGAGCATATCTTCGGTAATGATATCTTTACCGGTTAAAGCATTTATTACCGTTATCGGTGATAAAACATTTTTACCGATTTCATAGTATAAATCTTCAATTGATTTAACACCTTTATTTTCAAACAATTCTTTGCATTGTTTATCGGTCAAAGTCAAAGTAATATGTCTGGTCTGAATTTCCCGTTCTAAATCTTCACGTCCCTGTTCAATCAGCATGTCGCGGCGTTGACGATTGAGAAAATTCTTAATTTTACTTCGTGCATTGCTGGTTTTAGCAATTTTTAACCAGTTATCGTTTGGCCCTACTGCATTTTGAGAGGTCTTTATTTCTACGACATCACCCGTTTTTAAAGTGTAATCGAGAGGGACGATTTTTCCATTTACAATTGACCCAACAGTCTTTTCGCCAATCCGCGTATGAATTCTGAATGCAAAATCTAATGGTGTGGCTCCGGCTGTCAAATCGATAATATCGCCATTAGGAGTAAAAACATAAACGTTAGCATTTAAAATATCATCGGTAAAAATATTTAATATTTCTTCATCAGAATTGGATTCCTCGGTATATTTAATCAGTTCAGAATACCAGCGGAGTTTTGATGAAACGATATCTTCGATATTTTTTCTGCTCTGGCCCTGATTTTCTTTATAAGCCCAATGTGCAGCAACACCTTTTTCCGCAATCTCATCCATCTGTTTCGTTCTAATTTGAATTTCATAAATTTTACCGTGGTAGACTACCGTAGTATGTAACGACTGATACATATTAGGTTTCGGCATCGCGATATAATCTTTGAACCGTCCGGGAACAGGAACAAATTTAGAATGGACAATTCCGATTGCCCTGTAACAGTCGCTAATGGTTTCAACGATTATTCGAAGAGCAAGCAAATCATTAATCTCTTCAAATTCTAAATCCTTAACGTGCATTTTACGATAGACGGAATAAATATTTTTGATTCTTCCGCTAATGTTGAATTGATGAAATCCTTCTGTTTTTAAGAGAATTTCTAATTCTTTCTGCATTAGTTTGATATCTACTTCACGGTTACCTTTTTTATCTTTTATTTGCTTAGCAATTTCTATATAATCTTCATTAAATAAGTATTTAAAAGCCAAATCTTCAAGTTCAGCTTTTAAACGGTACATACCAAGCCGGTGAGCAATAGGAGCAAAAATATCCAAAGTTTCGCGGCTTATCCGGACTTGTCTTTCATTATCAAGATGGGATAAAGTCCGCATGTTGTTCAAACGATCCGCTAATTTAACAAAGATAACACGAATATCTTTTGCCATAGCTAAAACCATTTTTTGATGATTTTTTACCTGTTCAGAAGCTTTTGAACCTTCATAATGCAGTAAATGTAATTTTGTTAATCCCTCGACGATGTCAGCGACTTCTTCACCAAATAAAGTTTTAAGATCATTATATGAAGTATCCGTGTCTTCAAGTAAATCATGCAAAAGTCCACTGGCAATTGTTGAAGGATCAACTTGATATTCAGCTAGTGTACAGGCAACCTGAATGGGGTGAATAATGTAAGGATCTCCTGACTTTCGCAATTGTCCGGAATGCTTTTCATAGGCAAAATTGAACGCCTTTTCGATAAATTCAAGGTGTTCTGGACGGGTTAAATATGAAGATATGGCATTCTGTAACGGCAGAAAAATGTCCGCTCTGGTCATTTTTTCGCCTCCCTATTATTAGTATTGAATCAAAACTTTAACTGGAAATCCTTTTAATTTGTTTCGGCCGTTCAAATCTTTCAGTTCAATTAAAAAACCAAGACCAACCACAGTTCCTCCTGCAGCTTCAATCAGTTTAATGGTTGCTTCCATGGTACCGCCAGTAGCTAAAAGATCATCAATGATCACTACTTTTTGTCCAGGAGTTATAGCGTCTTTATGCATTGCCAAAGTATTTTTTCCGTATTCCAAATCATAATCGTATTGGATGGTTTCGCGTGGTAGTTTTCCTGGTTTTCTAACGGGAATAAATCCTAAACCAAGTGAATAAGCAACTGGTGAGCCAAAGATAAATCCGCGGGCATCAGGACCGACAATTAAATTTGCCCCATTCTCTTTTGCAAAAGCAGCGAGTTCATCTATCGCAAACCGATATGCTTCTCCATCACCAATTAATGGTGTTATGTCTTTAAACTGAATTCCTTTTACGGGAAAATCTGGTACGTTAGTGATGTATTTATCTAAATTCATGGTATCCCTCCGATAGTTTAATAAAATGATTTTTTAATGATGAATATTGTTTGCCGTTGAAATAATCGTATCTTGTTTTCAGGTCGTTTAGTTGATTATATGTAGACGAATCGGTTAAATTGGTTTTCTGGACGAATTTGTTAATTTTGATTGATTGTCCGTTGCATTCAATCAAACCTAGTTCACAGAAAATTTTGATAATGGTTTCTCCCATCCAGGGCGTTCCGCCGATTAACGGATAAAGTTGATGAACCTCAATCGATTCTTTGTTCTGGATAAGGCGGTATATCGGCGTCAAGGTTTCTTTTGACAATATTTTTGTAATTTGAAATTCATTGACAAGGGGACAAATTATGACCGTCCTGACAGATTTAATTAACGATTCAATCGTAAAAATAGAATTCGCATTAATGAAATTATCATCGATAATTAATGAGTTTGAATCTCTTAATTTCGGAAGAGACCCTTCAAATTTATTTGCGCGCCAGTCAAGAAGTTGAAAATCTAAGCATTGAACATCTTTGATTAAGATTTGTAAAGTTTCTTTAGATTTCCACTGATTGATACTGAGACCGCCGACGATATCAATAATATCGCCAGGTTCAAGCATATAAAAATAATCTAAATTATTAAAAATTATAGCCTCATAGGCTTTACCATTATCTTCTACAAATAATTTGGTGTGTTTCTGAGCGAGAACCGTTTTGGAGATAACTTTTAAACTTGAAAATAAAAAAGTCCCAGTAAAAAACGAGTATTTTTCAAGTTTTTTGACAGTAGATATTGATACTTTTGATATTTGAATTTCCATATCAACTGACAATATCGGCTCAGTATTGATTTTTGCATTGTCGTTCAGCCGTTTTATAAATTCAGGAATAAGATTCGCTTCAATCGTAATTCCCGCAGCTTGCGAATGGCCACCATATTTTATCAGTAAGTCATTCGCCAAATCAAGCATTTCCAAAATATTGTCTTGTCCGTAAGCGCGGCAGGAGCCTTTACCTATGCCTTCTTCATCAATGTAGATGACAATCGTTGATTTTTGATATTTTTCCGCTATTTTCTGAGCACATATACCAATGATGCCTTCATGAAGGTTAGGGCTCGAAATAATCAGTATTTTGTTATCATTATCCATGACTCGTTCGCAAGTTAAAAACGCTTCTTCGGTTAAATCTTTTCTCGTCATATGATTTTGTTCAATGTCAAGGATTAATCGATTGGCTTCTTCATCAGAATCAGTAACCAGTAATTTCACAGCATCTTTAGCTTTTCCAAGTCGGCCACTGCTATTAATTTTCGGCGCAATTTTAAAAGCGATGGCAGTTTCATTCAGTTGATCAAGATGGGAATGCTGAATTAATTTTTTCAAACCTGGATGAGTCGTTTTCTGCATTTGCTTTAAGCCTAAATTAACCAACGCCTGGTTTTCATCTTTAAGAGGCATTAGATCAGCAATCGTTCCAATCATAACCAAATCGAGCAGTTCATCTAAAAAGTCATTGGTTAAAGCAACAGCTAATTTATAAGCCATTGCTACTCCGGCTAAATCTTTCCAAGGATAATTATTGCTAATCCGGGAATGAAGGATTGCATAAGCTTTGGGCAATATATCTTTAGGTTCATGATGATCTGTGACGATACAATCGATGCCAGCATTCTGAAGTTTTTCAACTTCGTCGATACAGGTAATGCCATTATCGACTGTTATCACGAGTTTATATCCTTTATGAATAATTTCATTGACTGCTTTGAGATTTAATCCGTACCCATCCGAAAATCGGTCAGGAAGGTCATAATCGACAATTGCATTCATTTTTTTTAGTGCTCGGTAAAGAACGCTTATTGCGGTAATACCATCGCAGTCATAGTCTCCATATATAATAATCGGTTCTGAGGCTGCTATCGCCATTAAAATTCTGTCGACAGCTTTGCTCATATCTTTTAGCAAAAACGGACTGTGTAAGCTTTCTTTTCCCATACTAAAAAAATGGTCAGCATCTTCTATACCCCGATTTTTTAGAATGTGATTAAAAATGTCTTGGTCAGGGACAATTCCTTGAACTGCCAATTCCCATCCGTACTTTGCTTTCAGCATATTTTCACCAATTTCCTAACATCTAATTATATCTAATAACGCCAGAAATTCAAAGGTAATCTACAAAAAATACTATTGAAATTTCAAGGAAATATCAAGAGAATCAAAAGAGTGGGTTAACGCGCCAACCGAGATGTAATCAACGCCGGTTAATGCAACTTCTTTTACTCTCTCTAATGTCATATTTCCACTTGCCTCAAGTTTTTTTCTGTGCTGATTGATTTTCACACATTCAGCCATTAAATCACAACTCATGTTATCAAGCATAATGATATCTACTTTAGTTTCTAAAGCTTCTTTTAACTGATCGATTGATTCTACTTCAACTTCAACCAATATATCTGAAGATACCTTCTCCTTAATGATGTTAACTGCATTCGTAATAGTCTTTGCGGCCTTGATATGATTATCCTTAATCATAACCATCTCCGAAAGGTTCATGCGATGATTGACACCACCGCCATCTTTAACTGCCCGTTTTTCCAGGGTTCTTAAATTTGGAGTGGTTTTTCGTGTATCGAGAATTTTCGCTTTTGTTCCTTCGGTCTGAAGCACGAATTGGCGGGTCAGAGTGGCGATACCGCTCATCCGCTGGAGAAAATTCAAAGCAACTCGTTCAGCCTTAAGAATCGACCTAGAATATCCTGATACGACGGCGATAATATCGCCTTTATTAACGATTGATCCGTTAGGTTTGATAATGACGAAATTTATGTCCGGATCTACCATTTTAAATGTTACATAAGCAATATCAATGCCAGAAATAACGCCTGGGGCTTTGGCGATGAAATGTGCTGTAGATTCCTCATCATGAAATAAATTATCAGTAGTAATATCTCCCGAAGGCATATCTTCGATTAACGCATTTTTAATAATTGACAGAGTATCATCCATTTTTTTATTCTCCTAAGTCGAAATTCATTTGTTTTAAGATTGTTTTTTTCGATTCTTTCTGATATAATTTCGTCCATTTTGCACTACGGCCCTTTCCTAAAGGTCGAATTTTATTTTCATCCTGCATTCTTTTTAGCGTCCGATTAATCGTTGAATCAGAAATCAAGGGGTGTTTAAGTCTTATATCCTCTTTTGAAAAAATCTGATTGAGTTTATCAATTGTATTTTCAATATAATCGGATTTGGAAATCTCAAGAGTGGATTCATACTGATAATCTCTGGCTAACTCTTCCAGTTCGATATAAAGATCATAATGAAGCCGCAACATTAACCGGTGCAGGGGATTTATTTCTGAATATCCTTCTTTCCAGTTTATTTTGGTGAAATCTTTCGCAGAATTAAACTCTTTTAAATTAAGCAGGAGTTTTCGAAAAAAAGACACATATAGAGACGAAATAATGCCATCTTGAATACAAATAATATAATAAATCAAAACAGAGATGACATCTGCGTCAGGAATTTTGTAGATATCCATGTTCATAAAATCAATCATGAAATTCAAATTAGTATAGCTGAATTCATATTCATTCGATTTTCTGATTGTCGAATAAAGTGCAATTAACGATTCCAACGATTCGCGTTTGGATACCGATTCTGTCGATAGCAGTGAATGCTTAACTTTATCAAGTTTATTATAACTTAGCTGTTCTTTAGAATAGTAATCTTTATATAGCAGCATAATTAGATTATGAATTTCCGTAACCGTAAGTTCGAAAGAAGTTCTTCTGGGAGCGTGAACAATCTTAAATACTTCAATGATATTCTTATAAAGTACTTCAGAACGGTTTTTAGGTTTTGATGAGTCTAACTGAAGTGATTTTAGTCTCGATTCAGGAATTTTTAAGTCAGAATAAAAACAGCGGTAAAAACTATAAGCTTCCTGAAAAGTCAGTTGGTTTGACATGAACTCATAGTCATTCGCAAACAATTGAATATACTGCTGGTTTTTTCCGACCTCACGATAAAGTTTTAATGAACTTATAATGATATCATTAGGAATTTGTTTTTTAGAGATGGTTTCTAGACACTTCATATTATCACCTTTTAATAATTATAACCGATATAAAGTAAAATGATAGTATTCAGGCACAAAAAAATAATAATATTAACGATAATATATCTCATACTTAGCCATAATGACTATGATTAAATGATAAAACTTAAATTTATCGTATCAAAAAGAACCCCGCGATTTCTTCGCGGGGGATTGATTTCTATTCCTGAGTGAATAGTATTACTGCCTTGTTAATATAATCTGAATTATCCCATTCAAGAATGTTTTGATACCATTCAGAATTTGTTAAATCCGACAGTAGTATTTCAGATCCTAATGTTTTATCCTCTTCTTTTGGATAGCTGATATAATAATATCCTTTTTCAGAAGTAGACATATCGTTTATTGAACCAAAAAGCCCGGAAACTCCTAGCATAAAGGTATCATTTTCATCATCCTGAATGATGACCTGAACTGATGAAACGCTGTTATATACTGCCCCATCCCAATCATCGCCGATTAATCCGCCAATATAACCATTATCATCAGATTCAAAGGTAATCACTGATTTTGCAAAAGACTGTTTGATTATGCCATATTGATTATATCCGATTAATCCTCCGGCAGTACTCCATGTTCCACCGTCTAATAGCGTAATTGTCGATTCTGCATAACAACGCTCAATAAATAATTGGGTCGAATCAACGACTTCTTCGTAATTAACAAGAATTCCACTGTAATTGTGTCCGATTAGTCCGCCAGCAAACGCACGGTATTTCTGAGATACTGCTCGTATGTCTACACTGGCATTAACGTCCTTCAATTCAATATTGTATGCTTTTCCGACGACGCCGCCGGCATATGTAAAGTTTTTACTGATGATATTGATTGAGCCTGTCGCAGAACTATTTTCTATACGCGAAGGAATAAATTCAGATACAGTCATCGTCGTGGTCAGATACGCTGAATGAAATCCAACAATCAGCCCAGAGTATGTATTGCTCGATACATTTGTAATTGTAATCGTTCCGTTAACTGTAACGTCGGAAATATTCCCAGTCATATGTCCGACTAGTCCGCCGGCATAAGTCATGAAATCAGTGTTGTAAGCGATAGAAAAGTTTTCAACTGTCAGATTAAAAATATCTCCGGAAGCAACGCCAAACAGACCGTTATAATTGTCATTTTTATTTGTAATTACATAATTTGAAATCGTATAACCATTACCATCAAAAGATCCGGAAAATGGAGTGGCTGATGTACCAATAGGTTCCCATTCTGAACCATTTAAGTCGATATCAGCGGTTAACTGATAGTGTTTGGTGACATCCATTTGTCGTAATTCTGTTTCGTTGCCAATCAATAAAACTTCTATTGGTTTAGTTTCATCACTATTAGTCGTAATGGTAGTTTGATTTGCCGTAGCAAAAAAATCACATCCAATGATTGATAGGCTAAGTAAAGAAACTAGTACGATTAAAAAGTATTTTTTCATTTTAAATCTCCTTAATATTCATGCAGGAATCATTATAGCATAGTCGAACGTTATTATTTTTGATGATTTAGTGAAAGTTAAAATAACGTTTGCTGAATAACTGTTTCATTGTCATCGTTATCTTCTTCATCCTCTGAATCAGAGCGATTGGTATTGAGAATTTTCTCTAATTCCCACAATACAGAATTATCTTCTTCAATTGGGGGAATATCAACTTCTTCTTCGGCAGACTGTTCGGGAGCACTCTGTTCCTGAATTTCAGATTCATTTTCATCCGTAATTCTGTCTTTTGATAACTTAATCAATATTTTTTCAATCATATCCGAATCTTGTTCTTCTACCTTAATTCCTTTTGGCAATTGTTCTTTTTCAAGATATGGAATTCCATGTTCATATTTATCAGGTTTTAAATCTGCTCCGGGAATTAACATAAATCCTTTTTCTGTTTCAATACGGAAAGAGATGTAATCTTTCAGATAGAAGACGTTCTGAGCTACAGCACTGATAAATTCATATGGATTGGTTTTTACACTTTTCAGATAGAGTTTTCCTTTTGCCGGTCGATGCCCCTGGTCCATATTTACGATGAATTCGCGTTTTATCGCACCGCGGTTAGTTAATAAAATCAATTCATCTTTCGATGTTGAAGTTGCATAAACCCCAGCGATTAATTCATCTTCACGCAGATTCATACCTTTAACTCCGCGAGCGTTTTGGCCAAGAACCGGTACTTCATTAATCGGATATTTTAAGATATATCCATTTTTTGAGACGGTAATAATATCAGTATCGTACTGACCCATTAAGTCAATAGAAACTAATGGATTAATGACTGTACAAGGCATAGCTGAATAGGTTTTGTTGATTCTAGCCTGGGCAAAATCTTTTAAAGGAACTTGTTTTATCGCTCCTTCACGGTTAGCTAGAAGAACCATCAAATCATTTTCAAATTGATCGATAACCAAATAGTCGAGAATAATCTCGTCTTTTTTTAGCGGAACAAAAGAGCCTAAATATTCGCCAATTTCTTTCCATTTTTTGTCCGGTATTTTGTAGACAGGTAAATAAGCATAATTACCTAAATTAGTAAAAATAAGTAATGTCGATTTTGTTGAAACCTCGACTTGTTTGATAATAATATCATCTTGTTTAAGTCCTGAATCGCCATTTGTCGTAGCTAAAACGCTTTTGATAGAAGAGCGTTTTAAGTAACCATCTCTAGTAAGAGCGACAATAACATTTTCATGCTGAATCAAGTCTTGTTCTGAAATAGTGATTTTTTCAACCGAACTGACAATTTCTGTTCTTCTTGCTATCGGATATTTTTCAGAGAACGCGTTTAGCTCTTTTTTGATGACATTTTCAAGTTCTTTTTCATTTTTCAATATTTTCTGAAGCAAAGCGATTAATCGTGAAAGATCCAAAGATTCCTGACGCATTTCTTCAACATCAGTCGTCGATAAACGATATAATTGCAGTGTAACAATAGCTTCAGACTGCTCAGGAGAAAATTCAAATGATTCGATTAAATTTTTAATAGCATCCTTTTTTCCGGTTGAATGACGAATGACTTCGATCACTTCATCTAAAATATCAACCATTTTAAGGAAGCCTTCAACGATATGTTTCCGTTTCTCTGCTTTAGTCAGTTCAAAATAAGATCGATTTCTGATTACTTCTTTTTGATGGATAATATAACTGTCTAGAATATCAATCAAGCCCATAAGCTTCGGAGATTTGTTATAGATAGCCACCATATTATAATTGAACGAAAGAGATAACTCAGTGTTTTTCTCTAGATATGCCAAAACGATTTCCGAATTAATCCCTTTGGTAATCTCAATGGCAATTCTTAATCCTTCACGGTCTGACTCATCACGGACTTCGACTATTCCGTCGATTTTCTTTTTCAGACGGATTTCATCGATTTTCCGAACCAGATCAGCTTTATTAACTTCATAAGGAATTTCAGTAATCAATAATAAAGTATCGGATACTTCTACCCGGGACTTCATGATGATTCTCCCACGTCCAGTCAAAAACGCTTTTTTGATTTCATCGGTATTCGTTGCTATACCACCAGTCGGAAAATCAGGTCCTATGATGAACTGCATTAAATCGTCAACCGTCGAATCGGGATGGTCGATGCGATATATTGTTGCGGCGATAACTTCATTAAGATTATGAGGAGGAATGTTAGTAGCATAGCCAGTAGCCATTCCCATCGAACCATTTACTAAAATATTCGGAAATTTAGCAGGAAGGACAACAGGCTCATATTCTTCATCATCAAAATTAGGAACAAAATTAATTGTTTTTTTATCTATATCTTGAAGTAAAGCTTCAGCAAACGGCGATAAACGCGCTTCAGTATATCGCATAGCAGCTGCAGAATCACCATCGATAGAGCCGTTATTACCATGCATGTCGATAAGAAGAGTGCCCATCTTCCAGGGTTGACTTAATCGCACCATAGCGTCATACACTGACGAGTCACCGTGAGGATGGTACTTACCAATAACCTCTCCGACAATTCTCGCTGATTTTTTAAAAGGCTTGTCTGATCCCATACCTAACTGATTCATAGCAAAAAGAATCCGTCGTTGGACTGGTTTTAAACCATCACGGACATCAGGTAACGCGCGATCCTGGATAATGTATTTAGAGTATTTACCAAAACGATCGCCGATTAAATTTTCTAAATTTTCACGAAGAATTTTTTCTTCAACAAAAGCTTCAATTTTTTTCTTAGTAGTCTGCGCCATTGTTATTCTGCCCCCTTGATTTTAAAGTCATCTTCAGCAGCAAAAGTAACGTTGGCATCTATCCATTCTTTTCTTGGTTCCACGTCATCGCCCATGAGAACTCTAATTCTTTGTTCAGCATCAGCTAAATCTTCAATCGTAACCTGAATTAACGTTCTTGAAGCAGGGTCCATAGTCGTCTCCCAGAGTTGCGGAGCATTCATTTCTCCTAATCCTTTATAACGTTGAATGTTATATGTTTTAAATCCGCGGCAAATGGATTCTCTGTCGTCTTCATCCCAAGCATATTTTACTTCTTCTTTTTTGCCAATTTTAGTGATTTTATAAAGTGGAGGTAAAGCAATGTACAGTTTACCAGCCTCAACTAAAGGACGCATGTATCTGAAAAAGAACGTAATCAGTAGAACCTGAATGTGGGCTCCGTCAGTATCGGCATCCGTCATAATAATGACTTTATTATAGTTTGATTTGGACAGATTGAAATCGGAACCTAACCCTGCCCCAACAGTAGAAATAATTGTCGCTATTTCCTCGTTTTTTAAAACATCTTCCATTTTTTGCTTTTCAGAATTGATGACTTTTCCTCGAAGTGGGAGAATAGCCTGAAAACGGCGATCTCTGCCCTGTTTTGCTGATCCGCCTGCAGAATCACCTTCAACTAAGAAAAGTTCGTTAATCTTCGGATTTTTCGATGTAGCAGGGGATAGTTTACCTGAAAGAATAGTTTCTGTTTTTGAAACTTTCTTAACTAAACGCGCATCTTCCCTGGCTTTTCTAGCTGCTTCTCTTGCATTTCTTGCGTTTAGAGCCTTTTCAATTAATTCTGAAGCCACTTGTGGGTTTTCAGTCATGTAAATAGAAAGTTGTTCGACAACAACGTTTTCGACTGCCGGTCTGGCTTCGGGAGAACCGAGTTTATTCTTGGTCTGGCCTTCAAATTGAAGCAAATTTTCAGGAATACGTACAGATATGATAGCCGTCAATCCTTCACGAATATCTGCGCCTTCTAATCCTTCATCATTAGCTTTAATTAATCCAGTTTTTTTACCAAAATCATTAAATACTTTAGTAAATGCTGATTTAAAACCCGTCTCATGAGTTCCACCATCTTTTGTTCTGACGTTATTAACAAAAGATATTAGATTTTCACTATAGGATTTGGCATATTGAAAAGCTATTTCAACTTCCATATTAGATGATTTTCCATCAAAATATTCGGCCGGATGAATAGTAGCCTTTTGTAAGTTTAAGAAATCCACATAAGCCTTAATTCCTTCTTCATATAAAAACATGGCTTTTTGTTTATTTCGTTCATCGATTAACTGCATTTTTAGACCTTTGATTAAAAATGCACTCTCGCGTAATCTTTCCTCTAATATCGAATAATTAAAAAGAGTAGATGAAAAAATCGAAGCATCAGGTTTGAACCATACTTCAGTTCCATTGCGTTTGGTTTCACCGATAACAATTAATTCTTTGACTTTTTTACCGCCTTTTTCAAAACGCATCTGATACATTAAGCCATCACGATGAACCGTAACTTCAAGAAATTCAGAAAGAGCATTGACGACCGAAGCACCAACGCCATGTAACCCTCCGCTCACTTTATACGCTCCGCCGCTAGCACCAAATTTTCCACCGGCATGAAGTTTTGTAAAAATAACTTCTACCGCGCTTATTCCGGATGAATGCATATCGACAGGCATGCCACGTCCATCGTCGGAAACGACAACGGAATTATCTTCTTTAACAACAACTTTAATATTTGATCCATATCCCGCAAGGATTTCATCAATAGAGTTATCGACAATTTCCCACACCAAATGATGAAGGCCACGGGAATCGGTTGATCCAACATACATTCCTGGACGTTTTCTAACCGCTTCTAAACCTTCTAATATTTGGATTGACTGGGCCGTATAATTTTCTTTAATTTTTTCGCTCATGTCTCTGACCTCTTTTGCATGTATTTATTATACCAAAAGTTTATACTATTTTATAGTTGTTTTTTTAGGATTTATGTTATAATCATATGAAATTAGGAGGTTTATTAATGGTTAAATATTTATTGATTTTGTTTGCTTATCTGATTGGTTCCATTCCCTTTTCTTTTATCTTAGGTAAAATTTTCAAAGGACAAGATATTAGAAAACTTGGAAGTGGAAATTTAGGTGCCACTAACGCATTTCGTGTTTTTGGAAAACCAATAGGGTTTGCTGTATTGATTTTGGATACATTAAAAAGTGGTTTTTTAGTCTTTTTAATGCTTTATACTTCAATTTTAGATTCAGTCGATTTATTTCCGGCATTAATATACGGTTTCATATCTGTATTAGGACATGTATTTCCAGTATGGTTTAAATTTAAAGGCGGAAAAGGCGTTGCTAGTTCATTTGGGCTTCTGCTGATATACTCACCGTTAGTTGCTCTTGGAATGGTTACGGCATTTTTAATAACCGAATACATTACAAGATATGTCAGTGTTTCATCTACCGTAGCTGCCATTATGGCTTTTGTGACGGTTCTGTTCATGCATTTTTTTGCCACTCCTGATTTGGTATTTGTCATTGTGACGGGGCTTTCTACCGTATTAATTATCTTCAGACACCGTTCAAATTACAAAAGATTAAAACTAGGAACCGAAAATAGAGTTAAATTATTTGATAAACTAGATGAACTATTAAAAAATAAAAAATGAGACATTATCGTCTCATTTTTATTTAGCTTGTTTCATTGAAGCCATAACTTGTCTTACTTGTTTTTCAGATGGGGTTCTTCCCATTTGTGACATCATGGCCCGAACCATAGCTTCATTAATTGGCGGGTTCTTTTCTAAGTAGTCTTTAAAGTACTTACGAGAAAGAATAAATCCAACAACCGCTCCAACCAGAAGTGTAACAATCGGCAATACGATTTGTAACCAAAGTGGCATATAAATCACTCCTTTATACTCTTATCATTTTATCAAAACGGCTTAAGTTAATCAAGATAAATTAACGATATCTTTTAATGGTAATCCGGGAATAAGATTATTCAACATTTTTTGGTTACTATTCTTTTTGATTTTAGATTTTATGTTTACAAAATAACTAACTTCATGTAAAATATGAATGGTTGAATGATAAATATTATGAGGAGGTCTCACTATGCCAAGAAAAATTCTCGATACTTGTATCGCTTGTGGTACTTGTAAATCTAATTGTCCGGTAGACTGCATTTCTGAAGGCGCAATTTATGTAATTGATCCTGATCAATGCATCGATTGTGGAGTTTGCGAAGTAAACTGTCCAGTCAATTGCATCGTCGCTGAATAAATTTTCAAATGTCGTTATAAAAATTGCGGGTAATCATCCCCGCAATTTTTTTTATTGTTTTCGAAAATACGAAGCGACTTTCGATAATGAGTTGATTAAGACTTCGTCTTCATTGACCTTTAAGTCCTCAAAGATAGCGTCAATCATCTTATCGTGATATATCTGATGAACTTTCAAAACTTCTAATGCGTTGTCTTCAAGTTTAATTAATACTTTTCTTCGGTCTTCTGGCAAGCGGTATCTCGTAACATAACCTTTTTGATAAAGAGTATTTACTGCAGTCGTCAGAGAACCAACAGTAATACCTAATTTTTGGGCTATTAAAGACATCGAAGGTTCTTCAACTAATTGAACAGCTTCTAAAACATGAACTTCGTTCATCGACAAAGTCACTCCTGATTTTTTTAGTTCTTCACCTTCAATTGCTAAAATTCTGTTGAAAATATCAACAAGAAGTTCGTTTATTAGTTTTTTTGCTTCGCTCATAAGTCCTCCTTATTTAACTTCAATGTAACCTAATCCCATCGTCCCAGGACCAGCATGACAACCAACGACCGGTGTCAAAGGTACCATTTTTATGTCTTTGATCTCGGGATTTTCCAGCATACTGTCTTTTAAATCAGCCATTTCATTGAAGTTATTTGTATAAATTATAAAAATTTCTACTTTTTTGCCTTTGATTTCATGCATAAACTTGTTAAGCATTGTTTCTCTTGCTTTTTGAGTGGTTCTGATTTTATCGACAGTGGTGACTTTTCCTTCGCTAGTTACTTCTAACAACGGCTTTAATTTTAATAAAGAGCCAAAGAACCCTGCTGCATTAGATAAACGTCCGTTTTTCACTAAGAAATGCAAAGTTTCAACAGTGACAAAAATATGAAAATGGTCGCGAATATATTCTAATTCCCTTAGTATTTCCTGGGCGGATTTTCCTTCATCTGATAAGCGAAGAGCGGTGAACGCCATTTTCGCTTCAACTGCAGATAATGATTTTGAGTCAAATACATGAACTGGTGTATTTTCCATCATTTTCGCTGCCAGAACAGCATTTTGATATGTACCAGACAAATGGGAAGATATGGTAATACAGATAATTTCATCATATCCGTCAGCCTTCATCTCTTCAAACATTTTTAATATCACACCAGTACTCGTCTGTGCTGTATGGACATCGATGTCCGGACGTTCTACTAACGTTTTATAGAAATCATCAGCATTTATTTCAACAAAATCTTCATACTCTTTTCCCTCAACTATTAACAGGGAACGAAACACTCTAATTCTTTTATCGTGGACTGCATAATCAATTCCGCTATTTCCACAAACGGCAATTCCAATCTTACTCATCTTATTTCTCCTCTAATTGTTTTAATTTCAAATCTTTTGAATATCAAACAATAATATATCATAGGCATGACAATAATTCAAGTAAAAAGAAAGATGATTATTGATTATTGTAAAAGAATTTCTAAATAGTTTGGTAAGGATTTGAATCAACCGAAGAAATTATTATTTCTACATCTGGAAATTGCATTTTTAAATCATCAGCCACTGCCTTTTTAAATACTTTTTCAGCGTAATGACCGACATCGATAACGTTTAGTCCCATCTGAATACAATCCAGCGCAGTGTGGTAAGTAACATCACCTGTTAAATAGACATCACAGTTTTGGCGTTTTGCCTGACCAACATGATTTGATCCGCTACCGCCAGAGATACCGACGATTTTAATCGTTTTTTCTAAAGAACCAATTAATCTGACATGATCTATTTCTAAAATAGTTTTAACATTTTGGATAAAATCAGCCATTTTTATTTCTTCGATTTCGCCAAAACGGCCAATTCCGTCTATCGTATCCAGAAGTTGAGGATTTTTAATTTTTAACAAAGAGGCAAGAATATCATTCATTCCGCCATCAGCCAAATCAAAATTCGTGTGCATTGAATAAAGAGCAATGTCATGTTTAATCATTCGATTAATCATCCAACCTCTTGGTGATTCTATTGAAACATTAGCTATCGGTTTAAAGATTAAGGGATGATGGCTAATGATTAAATCTGCTTTTAGATTGACCGCTTCAACGACGACTTCTTTGGTAACATCAAGAGTAACAAGGATTTTTTTGGCTTTCTTATTAAGAGAACCAACTTGCAGACCAACATTATCCCAGTCGTAAGCTAATTCTTTTGGATATTTTGATTCTAAATATTTAATGACATCGATGGAATTCACATTGTCACCTCACGTAATTCATTAATTTTTAGCTGAATAAGCAGTTTAGATTCATTACTTGCTGCTAATAAAGCAGTTTGGAGTTTATCGATTTCCTTATTAACAAATTCAATCATAATTGGATTTTTTCGTTTAATATTTATCGGTCCGAAAGTTGCTTCCGATAATGATAAAAACATTTTACCTTTTACAGCTCTGATTATCTGATAATAATGACTATGGTCTTTTATGAACGCTTCGTCTTCAATCATGAAACCATGATTTTGAAGAAAATATCTTAATTGTTTGGCTTCAGAATTTGGCCCTAAAACCAAAGTAGAAATATTTTCTAGATTGGCTGTTTCAAGAATATTGGCGATTAAATCCGCACCCATACCCAATATTGAAATTGCATTAACTGAATCAGGGTAACTGCCGACGCCTTCTTCTAGACGAACTTCGATTTTATCGGACAACAAGGCAAGTTCGATATTGCTTTTCGCTTTCAGATAAGGGCCGTTTTTATTGTCGGAAGCTATTGCAAATTCTACAATATTTCGTTTGACTGCTTCGATAGGTAAATAACCATGGTCACACCCAATATCCGCAAACCCTTTTACACCTTTGAGAAAAGATAAAGCGACTTCAAGTCGCTTACTTAAAGCAGCCATTATTTACCGTTTGTAAAATCTTTCAATTTTTTACTACGGGAAGGATGACGTAATTTTCTTAATGCTTTCGCTTCTATTTGACGGATTCTTTCACGAGTAACCCCAAATTCCTTACCTACTTCTTCAAGCGTTCTAGTACGTCCATCTAGGAGACCAAAACGCATTCTTAATACTTTTTCTTCGCGGTCAGTTAACGTTTCAAGTACTGCGTCAAGTTCACGTTTTAACATTTCTTTTGAAGTGTATTCATAAGGAGTTAATGTATCAGGGTCGGGAATAAAATCTCCTAATGAAGAATCTTCTTCTTCACCAACCGGGCTTTCAAGTGAAATTGGTTCCTGCGCTACCTTCTGAATAATCTGAACCTTTTCTACGGAAATTTTCATTTCAGCAGCTACCTCTTCTGGATATGGTTCTCTTTTCAGTTTTTGCGTTAAAGTTCTTTGGGTTCTCACTAATTTGTTAATGGTTTCTACCATGTGTACTGGAATTCGTATGGTTCTGGCCTGGTCAGCAATAGCACGGGTAATCGCCTGACGAATCCACCATGTAGCGTAAGTAGAAAATTTAAAACCTTTGGTATGATCGAATTTATAGACAGCCTTCATTAAACCCATATTGCCTTCCTGGATTAAATCTAAAAACTGCATGCCACGACCAACATATCGTTTAGCGATTGAAACTACGAGTCTTAAGTTGGCTTCGACTAGTTTCTTTTCAGAAAACTGTCCTCTTTTGTATAACTCTTCAACTTCAACTCTTTCTTCGTCACTGACTTCTTCTCCCGTTTGAATCTTTTGATCATATTGATCTTTAGCTTTTCTGGCACGGGAAATAAGAGTAGCTAATTCATATTCTTCATCGCTTGATAAAAGCTCTACGCGTCCTATTTCTTTTAAATACATTCTGACCGGATCATCAACTTTGATAGATACAGAAGTATCAAATTGTTTATCCCGCATTAATTCTTCTTCAATTTCTTTTGCATAATCGACAAAATCAATTAATTCATCTTCAGACAAATCCTCATCAGATAATTCATCAAGGTCGATAAAATCATCTTCTTCTTCATCTTCAGGAAGATTTTCTTCCTTAATATTCTCTTCTTCAAGTTCGTCTTCTAACTCAGGCAATTCAATTTTTTCTTCAATGTAGATTCCATCGGCTTCAAGTTCGATGAGGATGTCATCAAACTCCACGGAATCTTCGCTCACATATTTTTTTACGTCTTCTAAAGTAATTAGTCCATTTTCTTCATGAATTTTTCTTAATTTTTTGACGATTTCATTTTTTTCCATAAGGTTTCCTTTCGTTGCATAATACTTAATATTTGATTGTTTATTTTGATATATTCAGTAGATTTCGTGGCAGTATCAAGTCGCATTTGTTTTTCTTTTAAAGCTTTTATTTCTAAATCTAAGGATCTTTCTTTAATCTGATTAATGCAATGATCAAGTTCTAATTGTGAAAATCCATTTTTTTGGTCAAGAACAATTTTTACTTTGACGAGTTTATTATCATTGAACCTAGTCAGGATTTTTTCTTTTAGAGAATCCGTATCAGGAGCGTCATCCAAAATATCATTAACGTTCATCAATATTTCAAGATTCAGTTCATCAGTACAAAAGACATCGGTTAACTCGTTAATGATTTGTGTACGGTATTCTGCGTTTTCAATATAGTAATTCAGCAATGTCTTTTCAGCCACATAATAACGTTGGGGAATGCCTACAAATACAGTTTTTTTCATAGCCTGTTCTTGATTTTTCGTGATTGTTTTAGATAACTGATAATCTCGATAATCTGTTCGGACAGTAACAAAATCTATTTGGGTATCAGAACCTAATTTCTTCAAATAAATTTCCGTTTCAGTTGCCGAAGAGGATTTTAGCAAATCAAAAACCGATAATTTGAACCTCTCAATTCCGCCTGATTTACTCAGATCAGCATGCCTTTTTATATATTGATATCGAAATTCAAAAGGATCTATTTGCTGCGAATTGATATAATCACGATACTTATCGTTAGAGTATTTTTTAACGTATTCGTCTGGATCAAGCTGCTCTGGCAAAACAACCAAACTGACGATAAGATCTTCATTTTGAAGCAATTGAATTGCTTTCATCATTGCTTCAAAGCCTGCTGAATCACCATCATAACATAAAATAACATTATTAGTATATTTTTTGATTAACTGCGCCTGTTCTTTGGTTAATGCAGTTCCCATGGTTGCGATTGACTCTTTAAATCCGGCGCGGACTGAAGCGATGACATCCATGAATCCTTCATATAATATTAATCTTTTTGTCTGCTTAAGTATGGGGATGGCTTTATCTAAATTATAAAGCACTTCTCCTTTTGTAAAAATTTGGGTAAAAGGACTGTTCACATACTTCGGTTCATTATCGTTTTTTTGATACAGTCTTCCACTAAAAGCTATGACTTTTCCTTGAGCATTCTTAATGGGGAAAATGATACGATTGCGGAACAAATCATAATAATGCCCTTCTTGATTTTTTTTGATAAGACCCAAATCAAGCATATCTAATTCTTGGTATTTGCTTTTCAGATTTTTATATAAGGCATCTTGATCGTTAGGAGAAAAACCTATTTCAAAAGTTTGAATAGTTTTGATATCCAGACCCCGTTTTAAAAGATAATCAAGTGCTGGCTTCCCAATTTCAAGATTCGTTAATGCCAGTTGATAATAATCTAAAGCAGTTCTGTTAATTTCATATAACCGGTTAAATTTTTCGATTGGGGCATTTGTTGAATCAATTTCAAGGGGTACGTGATATCGATCCGCTAATGTTTTTAATGCTTCAATAAATGTGAGATTTTTATATTTCATTAAAAATCCGGCAACATTTCCTTTTTCCCCGCATGAGAAACAGTTAAATATTTTTCTTTCTTTCGAAACCATAAAGGAGGGCGTTTTTTCTTGATGAAAAGGACAAAGCCCTTTATAACTCTTTCCAGCTGGTTGGAGTTGAACATATTCACCGATGACTTCAACAATATCGGAAGCATTGATGATTTCATCGATTGTTTGCTGGCTTATTTTAGCCATAATGTCACCTCCTTAAAAAAGATATTTTATTCAAATTGTTTTTCAAAGAATGATTTTAATTCACTAACAGGTACCTTAACTTGAGCCATTGAATCACGTTCACGAACGGTAACTGTTCCTTGCTGTAAAGTATCTTCATCAATGGTGACACAGTATGGAGTACCGATGGCATCTTGACGTCGGTATCTTTTGCCGATATTTCCAGTTTCATCATATTGTGTATTGAAATGTTTTGATAAGTCAGAAAAAATTTCATCGGCTTTTTCAGCATGATATTTTTTCAGTAAAGGCAAAACTGCAATACTGACAGGAGCTAATTTTTTATGTATTCTTAAAACGGTACGAGTATCGTTTTCGTTAATGATTTCTTCATCAAGTGATTCTGTAAGAATTGCTAGAAGCAATCTCTCAACCCCTAATGATGGTTCAACGACGTAAGGAATGTATTTTTCATTAGTTTCCGGATCAAGGTATTCTAATGATTCCCCACTATGATTCATATGAGCTTTTAAATCATAATCCGTGCGAGAAGCTATTCCCCAGAGTTCATCAAATCCCCATGGATAGCGATATAAAATATCGGTAGTCGCATTTGAATAAAAGGACAATTTTTCTTGAGGATGATTATATAATTTAATGTTATCCTTTGATAAACCTAAATTGACTAAAAAATCGGTACAAAATTGTCGCCAATAATCAAACCATTCGATTTCAGTGCCAGGTTTGCAGAAGAATTCAAGTTCCATCTGCTCAAACTCACGTATTCTAAAGATGAAATTCCCTGGTGTAATTTCATTACGGAACGACTTACCAATCTGCCCGATACCAAAAGGAACTTTCTTGCGCGAAGATCTCTGAACGTTCTTAAAATTTAAAAAGATGCCCTGAGCGGTTTCGGGACGAAGATATATAACGTTTTTTGAATCTTCTACTACACCCTGAGCGGTTTTAAACATCAGGTTAAATTCCCGGATGTCAGTATAATTTACATTACCGCAATTCGGACATTTAATCTTATTATCAACAATGTATTGATACATTCTTGATTTATCCCATCCGTCTGCGTCAACTTCGCCATGCGTAAACGACTCAATGAGTTTATCCGCACGATGTCTTGTTTTACATGATTTACAATCCATTAATGGATCTTGGAATCCAGAAACGTGACCAGATGCAACCCAAGTCTCAGGATTCAAAAAAATGGAGGAATCAAGTCCAACGTTATACTTATTGTTTTTAACAAATGCATCCCACCATGCTTTTTTTATGTTGTTTTTTAGTTCAGCACCTAACGGGCCGTAGTCCCAAGTATTAGCTAAACCGCCATAAATCTCCGAACCTTGAAAAATAAAACCATATTGTTTAGAATAGCTAACAATGCCTTCCAATGTTGTCTTCATATTATAACCCTCTCTATATAGGCATATTTACTCATAATACATTATATTATGATTAAAGTCTAAGTCAAGAAAAAACCGGAAATTAAACAATAATCATGGTATATTTGCGACAAATCGGGTTGTTGGTTAATATCCCAACAACCCGCTTAATATTTTTCTAGACTTTGATTGAAAACCTAGATGATATAAATAATACTCATCGAGAATCAATCTTATTTCTTTTCCTATCTCCTGATTTATGACTAGATCCAAAGGCTGATTTAAATCATGATAGAATAATTTAGCTAAAATCTTTATAGAATCTTCTGAATATATTTTTTCTCCCGAAGGTAAATGATCTTCGCAGCAATATCCTCCGCTGATAATCGAAAATTTCAGATGTTCAACCCGATTACAAGTGACGCAGTGTTTGAAATTAGGAGCTAATCCAAGCATGTATAAAAATTTAATTTCGAACATGTAAATATACCGGATATATGTTGTCGTTTCTGAAATCTTATCAAGCAGTCTGATAACAAACTGATAAAGTTTTAGATGATCATACTCAGATTCAGCAAACGAAGCCAGTAATTCAATAATATGCGAGACATAAGTAACTTTATATAAATCGCTTTTAATACTAGCATAATCATTAATTATTTCGCCTTCAGTAAGAGTTTTAAGTCCTTTCCCGGAATAAAACCCTTTAATCAGATTGAGATTGTCGGTCGTATGTAAAAATGGACTCGAAAGTTTATTAGCCCCATGGACTAATAAACTCAATAATCCTTCAGAAGTATAGACATAGAGAATCTTACTTGATTCTTTATAATTGATTTTCTTTAAGATTATTCCTTCAAATCCATTCAATAATATCACCAAACCGTTTAATTTTTTTCAGGCTTATAGCCAAAATTCTTTAAATAATGTTCTCGATTTCTCCAGTCTTCTTCAACTTTACAAAAGATTTCAAGAAAAATCGGATAGTCCAGTAAGTTTTCTATATCTTTTCTTGCTAATGATCCAATTTTTTTTAACATAGAACCGCTTTTTCCAATGATTATCGCCTTTTGTGAAGGTCGTTCCACAATAACCGATGCATGTATTTTCATTGTCGTTTTTGAGGTATTGAGTTTCATTTCATCAATGGTAACCATGATAGAATGAGGAATTTCATCATGGGTTAACTCAAGAATTTTTTCACGGATTAACTCCCGAATCAGGAATGTCTCCGGTCGGTCGGTGATAGAACCTTCTGGATAAAACTTCGGCCCTTCTAGTAAAACATTTTTAATGTCATTGATTAACTTATCGACATTATCACCATTTTTAGCACTGATTCCAAATACTCCAGCAAAAGTAAAACTCTTTTTGTATTCGTCAACAGTTTCTTGTAACCGAGAAAAATCTTTAATCGCATCGAGCTTATTGATAATGAGAAAAACAGGGGTTTTCGCTTTTTCTAGTTCTTTAAAAATCTCAAAATTCTCTTGTTTAACATCATCATATGCATTGATCATAAATAAAACCAAATCAACTGCCTTGATGGTATTTAATGCAGAAGCAGACATGTACTCTCCAAGTTTTGTCTTTGCATGATGTATTCCAGGGGTGTCAATGAAGATAATTTGTGAATTATCATCATTATAAATTCCCGTAATTAAATCACGAGTCGTCTGCGGTTTATTTGATACAATAGCAATTTTTTGCTTTAAGACTTGATTTAAAAAAGTTGATTTCCCAACATTTGGTTCGCCAATAATTGTAATAAATCCAGATTTAAACATTAAAGATCTCCTTCTGTAAAACCAAATGGCAACAAATCGATATTATGATATACTTTCATTTCATCTAAATTATTCGCTAATATGACTTCTGCTTGTTCTTCCATTAATTCTCTCATGACTTGACGACAAGCCCCACATGGAGATACAAAATAATCATGATCAGTGTATACAAGGATTCGCTTAATATCTTGTTTACGATATCCTTGAGAATATGCAGCAAATAAAGCGCTTCTTTCAGCACAGTTAGATAGACCAAATGAAGCATTTTCTACATTGATTCCTTTAATGAGTTCTCCATTATTCAGTTCTAACACTGCCGATACAGGAAAATGTGAGTAATGAGAATAGGAGTTCTTTATATTTTCTTTTGCAACTTTTAGCAGTTTATTCATTAATTTACCTCGTTATTTTACATTTTTTTAGAATGACTTCTTGTAAGTTAAACATTACTGACTCATCGGTTTCGGTTAAGTGATCATATCCGCAGCAATGGAGAAAACCATGAACTGATAAAAACGCCAGTTCCCGCTCGAAACTATGTCCATAGGCGAGAGACTGTTCTTTGGCTTTATCAATAGAGATGAAAACATCGCCAAGTTCATAAAGGTCATCATCATTTTCGAAACTAATGACGTCTGTAGGATAGTCTTTATGCCGATAGTCTAGATTAAGTTTGTGAATTGATTCGTTGTCGATTAAAATAAAATTAATGATTTGTTTTCCAATTAAGTTTATTTCATTAGCTGCAGTTTTTACAGCTTTATTAATCGTTTTTTTATATTCTTTGGTAAAATTATCATACTGGTTAATTAGATTAATTTTAAGCATTTTCAAACCTCGATAATATCGTTTGAACCAACGGGTGTCTTACTACATCGATATTTTCAAAATAGATAATACTAACATCATTAATATCTGTTAGGATTTTACTTGCTTTTACAAGGCCGGATTCTACACTTTTAGGAAGGTCGCTTTGGGTAATATCACCAGTAACTATCATTTTTGAACCAAAACCAAGTCTTGTCAAAAACAGTTTCATTTGGTTTACAGTCGTATTTTGAGCCTCATCTAGAATGACATAGGCGTTTTCTAAGGTACGACCGCGCATATAGGCTAAAGGAGCAATTTCAATAGTCCCTTTAGCAATTAATTCTTCTGTTTGTTTATGACCCATTATTTCATATAACGCATCGTATAAAGGGCGGATATAAGGATCAACTTTTTCCATTAAGTCACCCGGGAGAAATCCCAGATTTTCTCCAGCTTCTACTGCAGGTCGTGTGAGAATTAACTGTTTAACCGATCCTTCACGAAGTTTTTTAATTCCGAGTAAAACGGCTAAATAAGTTTTTCCTGTACCTGCTGGACCGATACCTAAAACTAACGTATTCTTTTCAATAGAATCTATATATTTTTTCTGGTTTATTGTTTTTGCATAAACTGGTCGTCCGGAAAAAGTTTTTATAACTTCTTTTCGATCAATAAACAATTCTGAAATTTCATCATCAGATGACATTTTTATTAAATTAAATATATATATAATATCTCGCTCATTAAAAAAGATGTTTCTTTTTACAAATAATTTTAGCAATTTTAAAATTCTCTCAACTTCACCGATAATGAGTGAATCTTGAGAGGCGACCATTATTTGATTATTTCCAGAATATAGCTCGATATGGTATAAACGTGAAAGCAGCTTTAAGTACTTATCATTGGTTCCTAAAATTTGGATAAGTTCGGAAACTGTATTTAAATGTAAATCAAGGGTAGTTAGTTCAACCATTAATCGGTATCACTCCTTATTTGTTATCTATATAAATTATACCATATTATTAGTGTTTTTTGATGAAAAAAGCGCAAATAAAGCAAAAAAAAGCACTCCAGAATAAGAAGTGCTTTTGAAGACTAAACTTTGCGTCCTTGGTTTTGACGTTGTTTTAATTTCTTTGAAACGCTTGGTTTCAAATAGTATTCGCGTTTGCGGGCTTCAGCAAGTGTTCCAGCACGTGATACATCACGTTTAAAACGACGTAAAGCGTCTTCGATTGTTTCGTTTTCACGAACGACGGTCTTTGCCATATGCTTTCACCCCTTTTCTTTTTCCTATATGAATTATACAATATTCATTGATTAAAGTAAACAAAAATATTTTTAAAATTGATTTAAAAAAAGAATGTAATGTGATATTATTTGAATATAGAGAATTTGGGGTGATAATATGGTTTTTGCGGCTTCTTTATTGGATAATTGGAAACTTTATTTAGTTGCGGGCATAGTAGGTATTGCTTTAATTATTTTAATTGCTGCCTTGATAAACAAAGGCAAATACCAAGCGCGTTTTAATGGTTTCTTCAAACGAATGGATAAGACAATCACAAAAAAATTTAATGGCAATGTCTTAATTGAAACTTTACTCAACGGATTGACTATTGATGATACAAATACCTATAAATCACTTAAAGGTCGCGGTAAAAGTAAAGTCAAAAAATATTTCGAGTATTATGTTAAGAATTTGCCTGAATTAGTCATTTTTAAGTCTTTCATTTCTCCTGACAAAAACAAGAATCAATTAGTCATCTTAATCCTTGATGAATACGATAAGGTCCTTTACAAATGGGATAAATCCAAAAAAGTCAAAGGGCTTATAAAAGCTTCCAACAAATATCAAATGCTGACACCTATTATCGCATATTTATCAGAACTTCCGCTTAATATTAAAGAGGGTGCTCCCTACCGGTTTGTAAATCATGATAACGATTATCGAATCACTTATGATATTGTTAAAAACGCAAAGAATATAAAAAAGAAACAAAAAGAGAAAAAATTATCAAAATCACAACAAAAAGCTTTATTAAAAGTTGAAAAAGCAAAGTCTAAAAAATTAGCAAAAGCTGGTAAATAAACCAGCTTTTTTTTATCATATTCGCAGATAATATATTTAAGTACATTTTTAAAAATTATATAAAATTTGAATTTCAGTTACGATAAAATACCCTCATTTTCTGGATATCCCGGTTTAGTTATCATTACATCCACTAATTGACCAACTAACTCTGGATTTCCTTGAAACTTTATCATCAGATAGTTGCTCGAATGACCTGATAAATATCCGTTTTTATAACTTTCAGGAATAACCTGTAATGTTTTACCAACATTTTTTTGCGCATATTCATATGAAAGCTGATTACCAATATCAATTAAGCGTCCCACCCGGTCTTTTTTCGTAATACCATCGATTTGATCTGGCATTTTTGCGGCAACAGTTCCATCTCTTTTTGAATAGGGGAATACGTGTAATTCCTGAAAGGCAATTGTTTTTACAAACTCACAGGCTTCTTTAAATTCTTCTTCCGTCTCTCCGGGGAAACCGACAATGATGTCGGTTGTTATAGATAAATTATCTTTTATCTGACGAAGCGCTTCTATTTTTTCCAAATATTCTTTTTTAGTGTATTTACGGTTCATGAGTTTCAGAATCCGTTCACTTCCGCTTTGCAATGGAATGTGCAGATGATTAACAATTATATCTGAAGATCTGATGATTTTCATAACATCATCAGTCAGTTCTGAAATTTCAATTGAAGAAATCCTTAATCGTTTTAACCCTTCTACTTGTATTAAATCTTTTAGCAAATCAGAAAAACGATAGTCAGAAAAATCTTGACCATATCCACCGGTATGGATGCCCGTCAGTATTATTTCCTTAAAGCCAATATCAACCAAATTCTTTGCTTCGTTAATGACTTCTTCAGGTCGTTTTGAGCGGACCCTTCCACGAGCATAAGGAATAATGCAGTAACTGCAAAAATTATTGCATCCGTCCTGAATTTTTAAAAAAGCGCGCTGATGTTTAGCGAAAGAATGAATCGTGAGATGATCATAGTCTTCGCTAGAAGATAGCTTACTAACATAATTAATAGGTGTCTTTGTTTTAATATATTCTTTTATCAGAATTGGTATCTGATCTCTGTGATTTGTTCCTACAGCAACCGAAACTCCGGGAATTGATAATACTTCTTCGGATTTTAATTGTGAAAAACATCCCATGACAACCACAATTGAGTCTTCATTTTGTGATATTGCATGGCGAATCATCTTTCTTGATTTTGATTCACCATTATTCGTAACACTACACGTGTTGATAATATAAATGTCACTTTTTTCATTAAAATCAACCCGTTCATAACCCTCTTCTTCCAGCAATTCCCATACTGCTTCTGTCTCATAACTGTTAACTTTACATCCTAAAGTCAAAAATGCAACTTTCATTCTAGCACTCCCAAATCGAATTTAATAATGACAAGACCAATAAACCAGCGGTTTCTGATCGTAAAATACGTTTACCTAAACTGCAGATAATTCCACCTTTGCTTAAAAGAAGGTTCAGTTCTTTAGGCGAAATACCCCCTTCCGGGCCGATAACAACCAAGATTTTCATTGATGAATTTAGTTTAGAAGCTAATGAAGTTATGAAATTTTCAGAAGAGGCACCTTCGTAACAGATAAGGATTCTTTCATATTCTTCAAACTTTATCTGTGCTAATTTATGAATATTATGAATTTTCGGAACCATTAATCGCCGCGACTGTTCACTCGCTTCTTTTACAATGGTTTGATATCTAAGAATTTTCTTTGATTCATTTTCTTCATCAATTTTAATTACCGAATACTCGAATAATGTCGGAATGATTTCACAAACCCCTAATTCAGTAGATTTTTCTAAGAACCATTCAAACCGGTCGCGTTTAATCATCGCCTGAGCGACTGTTATTTTCGAGTTTTTGTCATCAGAATCAAGCGCACTGACCAATTCAACTTTTACGGATATTTTATTGATTTCCGTAATTCTTCCAATGAAGCCATGTCCGAAATCATCAATTACAGTGATTTCATCATTAATGTTATTTCGCATGACATTTTTGATGTGATGTGCATCCTGACCGGTTACTAATGCAAACCCTTCATGAAATTGACTAGATGGAACAAAATATCGTTGCATGACCTTCACCTCTTAAATAATTGTATCATGTTTATCGATAAAACTTAAAAAAAATAATCGGATTTCTCCGATTATCTTAATTCAATTAATCCCAATATGGGAAGGATCCATTTTGTAAGTCAATCATTACTGCTCTGATTTTCGATTCACCAGCATATAAGTATCGAGACACATTGGTTTTATCAAAAGAATTATTATTTATTACCAGCAAAACCGGCGTTTGAACTGAATTTTGTCCGATGGTAGCTAAATAGGTTGATGAATCAGCAGATTCAGAAAGATTTCCGACGTTGAAAAAATAAATATTCTTATTTGTATAGGTGTCAGCAAAAGCAAGAAAATCAGATTTAAGACTTTTACAGGCCGCGCAATTTGTCTGATAGACATATACGATATAATCGCCTTCACGTCGATTGAAAACTTCACTGTAATCTGTAATCGAATCAAATTCAGAGTAATCTAAACCAATTTGGCTTGTCGTTGTAGTTAGATTACATCCAATCGCTGAAAATATACCTAATACCATCATAATACTAATCAAAAAACGTTTTAATCTCATGTGTCTACTCCTTATTCGTGCAATTCACTGATATTATATCAAATATTATGTGATGAAGTTATGAATAAATTAATATTTTTGTACAACCTCATAAGCACGCGCTGCTTTTCCTTCACGCATAGTTACTACGGTAGTATCTGTATATTTGCTAAGCACTTCCATTTTCTGCGGAGGGGTCGCAAGAACGATCTGAACTGGCAATTGTTTAATAAATTCCATCATCGATTTAATTCTTGAAGTATCCATCTTATCGAAAACTTCATCAAACAGAATTAAGCCTATCGAATCAGAAACGTTTGCTCTTGTGGCCTGCTGGAATACTCGGACAAATGAAGCTAGCGTAGCGACATAGAACGGTACCTGTGTTTCACCACCGGATTTTTCCTTAAACACTTTTGAGTACAGAATAGTTTCGCCGGAGTTATTACGTATTTTAATATCATAATCCATATAAGTACGATAATCGGTGAATTTATTGATCGCTCCGTTGGAGTTTAAATCATCTGCAGCTAAGTTAATGAACAATTCTTCAAGCTGGCGCTGATACTTCATCTCAAAATCATAATTAAATATTTCACTTCCGGAACGCAATGAATCTTCGCTTAAAACCATATCATAGTAATCGGCGTATTCTTTTGATTTCGGGAAGATGAATTCATAAGTATCTTCGCCGAAATGAATAGTATTTAATGTTGAATTAATCTTTGTGATTTCATCCTGGGCAGATACAATGTAGTTTCTTAATTTTGCAATAAAATCTTCTTTGAATAGTTTTTCAGCCGCTTCTCTCGCTTCACGAACTTTGCTCTCGTATTTGACAAGTTCAGATTTAACAAGTTTATTAAGTTCATTCATGTAAAATCCCATATGCTCTAACCCATAAGGATATCCCATATTATAGGTATTTGCATATTTAAACTGTTTATTTTTTAATGAATCTTCTAAATTTGTTAAACTGTTTAACTCAACTTCAATGCGCTTGCGATATTCTAATTCAACTTTTTGCATATCTTTCGCATTTTCAATTTCCTGATTGTATAAATTATAAGCATCCTGCTCAAGATTCAGATTATTCTTAGTCAGTTCATTGAGTTCATAACGAATTGTTTTTTGTTTTTCTTCGAGAACGACAAGTTCATCGTTAATTTTGATTTCATCGCTGCGGATTTTACCGGTTTCTTCATAAATTTTACGTTTTTGATTATTGATGGTTCTTATTTCATCTTTAGTCCGTTCGTATTCAATCCGCATTTCATTGACATTGCCTTCAGGAATGTTTTTCTTTTTATTATGAACATTTTGTAATTGTGATTTTAAGTTTTCTAAAATAACTCCTGAACCGCACAAATCAATCATTGATTTTAGATTCAATTGATTAATTAAATCATTTTCTAGGTTAAGTTTCGTTATTTCGTCATTAATTTTAGTATATTTTTCCTTTGATGAAACAGCCATTTGACGCCATTTTTCTAATTGCTGTTCATGAGCATTTTTACCAATAAACGGTTTTTCAGTGTTTTTATTTAAACTTCTTACTGTATAGCTTCTGTAAATAACTCCATCTACAGTAATCGCCTGGGTATAATTTTCAAGGTCTACGACATCATCAACCATGATTAAGTTACCGCAGGTCATATTGATATAGTGTTTGGCATCGACATTATCCGAAGAGATAATAGAGGCAAGTGATTTTGGCTGATAATTAATGAATTGAGAAATCTTTTTGGTATTAACCAGGCCTACGCTCGAAAGGTTCATTTGATCCTTAATGCGATTATATATTTGTAATGCTTCATCAAAATATCTCGGTTCAACAATTAAATTGAATCGCTGCGCGCCAAGAAAATCTTCAATGGTATTATGCCAGCGTTGATCAGTTACTTCTATTAATTCTGCTAGAAGATGAACACTGATGTCAATTCCGTAGCGAGTTTTTACTCCTTCAATAATTCTTTTTTGCATTTCTTTAATCATTGGATTATATCGTAATTTATGATTTTCTAACTCTTTTAAAGTCTGGTAAATTTCATTGATCTCTAAAAGTAATTCTTGTTTGGTGATTTCGGATTTTCCAATGATTTTCATTGATGCATCTGTTTTATCGCGCAATTTTCGATCAATTTCACTTAAAGCAAGTTTAACTTTATCAACGTTCTGCTGGGTAACTCCTGTAAAATCAATTTTCAATAATTCGTCGTAAAGTTTATCACCGTATTCATTCTTCAGTTCCTGAATAAGTGGTTTTAATTTAGATACTTTCGATAAATAGAAACGATTAATTTCTTTTTGTTCGTCAATTTTAGTCGTTAAAGATAAAAGTTCTCTGTCATACACTTCTGCCATCTTGAAATGATCATCAGATTGCATCGAAGCATATATTTCTTTTCCGCGTTCATCAAGTGTTTCTATTTGCTGATCTAATCCAGCAATCTCTGATTTAAGTCTCTCTGTCGAAATAGATAATTTTTCAAGCATTTTTATTTTACTTTGAATGACATGTTTCGTGTTTTCCAAGTCAATAATTTTTAATAGGAATTCATAAAACCGTTTTTGATCTTGGTTTTTCTGAATTTCTTCATAAGTTAATTTCATGTCTTCAAGATCAGCGATTTTTTGTTTAATTACTTTTAGCGTCGCTTCTAAATCGCGGTACGAATGAATTGATTCCTTGATAGCTTCAACATCCAGTGTTTTTTCTTCCAACAGGTAGTGATAAATAAACTCTTTTACATCTGCAATTGGTTTGAACGCTAAAGCTTTTGGGAGTAGACTAAAATAAGTTTCGTTGATAGAACCGAAACGATGTCGAAAAGCCAGTTTAGCTTCTCTTCTAGTCAAATAAACCTTGTTTGCAAGTTTATTCTTTTTAAAAGTCATCGTTGATAATATTCTTGACTCAGAATCAATAAATAACTGTTCTGATAATTTATCGTCATATTCATAAAAGATGACTTTAGGTGGCAAAATATCTCCAAAAACATCGATAACAGCGCCAACAGTAAAATATTCTTTTGTTCTTTCATCGTAGAATTCAAGAGCAACGTGACCTGTAACATCACCGTTACGGAGATATTCCTGATTATCAATTCCAAGTTTACATTTTACATAACCCCGTAAATCACGTTTAGATTTCTCATTGGCAGCTAGGTTGAAGATTTGATCACCTGCAGTAATAACGAACGCAATGGCATCAACAATGGTAGATTTTCCTGTCGCATTTTGTCCGGTGATTAAGGCATTATTTTTAATATGAATTGTTTCATTCGAAAAATAGTGCCAGTTAATTAGTCTAACTTTAGTAAGCCGTTTCATCTTCTTTTGCTCCCCCTTCCTTACTTGCGATTCGATTAATAGCATCTAAAACGTCATTAATATTATTTGTCGATATCGCCATTAAAATTGTAGGATATACGATAATTCTAGTTCCGCTTTGTGTGATATCTCCGAGCGGTTCAATCAGATTATACCTGCGGTACATTCTTAATATTGATACCAAATCGGTTTTATTAATTTTCTTTTTTAATTCTAAAGTATCATATTTTTGATGTATTTCATCCGTTGTAATAATAACATTATCATTGATGGAAGTTTCAACAAGATGCTGATGATATAAAATTCTTATAATCAGTAAAATTAAAGATTCGTCTTTTTTAAGTTTTAAGACATTCTGATTTTCTTTTGTTACTAACTGAATTGCTCCTCGATCACGATCAATTATCAGTTCATAATTAATAATATTGAAATACTCATCAAAAAAGTTTTTGAAACTTAAAACAAAATAATACATTTCTTTATTATCTTTCTTATCTTTAGCTAAAAAAGCATTTGCAAGAAGTTTAACAACAGTGTCAGCGAACATTTGCTTCTGTGCATTTGTCAACGTATCGAATTGTTCTAAAATCATTTTCGTTGCCCCCTTATAATTTGAAAATCATTCAGTTTAAATCGCTTATGATGAATCTGTGTATCTAAAGGTCTAATATAATAGTTTAGTTCTCCGTCAGCATAGACCAAGATATACAATAAACGCATAATTGTTTCATCGCTGATATCTTCTTTGACTAAGTCAGACGCTTTAATAATCGATTGTTGTTTAAACAAAGCCTGCAAATATTTTTTAATGACTTCTTCTGAATAATTAGTTTCAAATTCTTTATAAAAAGCTTCCTGTAAAGCATTTGAAGGCGTTATATCGTTTTCCAGGAGATATTGCGCATCAGTGTGAGAATATGCGCCTCTAGGAGTATATAAAGAATTATTATTAATTACATTATGCGTTTTTATAGTGATGAGAGGAGAGATTGTTTTTAATGCCTGATCAGTTTTATATTTTTTAATGTTATCTGCAGTAAATCTTAGAATAGAATTTAACTTTCCAATGATATTTTGATCATCATTAAGTAGGAATTTTATCTTCGCAATCGTAGAATTAACATATACTTTATTTTTCCTGTCAATTTCATCAATAATATACTCAAGTGAATTATAAATATCAATCATATCATCGATTTTTTTATTGGCACGAACTTTTGCTAATTCAGGATTATTATTAGCCGCTACAAGATATTCGCGGGAAATAATATCCATAACAACAGGATTTTGCTGATACTCTTCTAATTTTTTAATAATGAATAGTTTGTATTTATTGACATTATCGGATGTCTTTAATCTTGAGTAAGCCTGATCTACAAGTTCGACTTTATAATTGACTAAGAATCCGATTAAATCCTTTATTTCAGAATTATCTATTATTGATTTTATGTAATATTTTAATCTTGAATCGAGTTTTCGGATTTCACGGACGAAAGCAATGGTATTCCGATATACCTGATCAATTACCATTGCATATTCAGGATGTTCGTTTTGCAGTAAAGAATATACTGTAAATATGTAACCGCGGAATTCATGTGTTTCGTCATCATAGCCATAAAAAGTGTCCTGGCTGATATTTTTCAAGGCCTGAATGATGGTTATGGCATAATCTCTGAAATTAAGGATTTCAACATAATCATTATTGACGTCAATATCAATCCATTCACATTCTTCCATACGCCTTAAAATGGAATTTGCTTTATCACGGTTGTTTGCTGACTCGTCAGTATCCTCAATATTGACATCTTCAGCAATGGTTTCAAGTTCATCAATGATGGCTTGTTGAGCAATGGTTTTATCCATTCCTAGAATTGAACCTTGTTCGTACGCTTTATAAACAGCAAAAATACACCGAATATAAATGGTTTGATTTTTTGAATTTAGTAGAGAAAAGAAATTTTGAGGTATGATTTTAAAAATGTCCATAGTTTATGACTCCTTCGCGTAAATGGTTGAGGTGATTCAATCTTCTCGGGTATATATGAATCCACCTCCTACTAAACTCGTTAGATTATGTTCGATGATTTTCCAGTCATTTCTAAACGACTGTAAAGATTCAAGTCCTTTTGGAGTGATTCTATAGAATTTTCTGGTCATTCCTTTTTTGTTCTTTTCAGTATAAGAAGTGATTTTCTCATCATCCTGAAGACGTTTTAAGGCAAAATATAAAGTTGCTTCTGTTAATTGAAAATTTGATTTACTGACAGTTTCGATAATTTTCGTCATCTCATATCCGTAACTATCGAATTTTGAAAGAATAGAAAGAATAATATAATCCGTAAAACCACGGATATATTCGCCCGAATTATTCATAGACCCACTCCTTTCTATACATAATCACATTATATATATTGTGTTTATACATAATCTGTTTATATTATAAAGCACTTCAGCCATTATGTAAACATAAATTAATGCTAATGATTATTTTACAGATAATAAATAAAAAAAATGGCCTCATTTTTCTTGAGGCCATCATTAAAATATCTTTATTTTTTATTGCTTTTGGAACTAAAATTCGATTTAAACTTATCCCAGGCATTCTGAGAAGATGCAGTTCCGCTGACTTTTTCGAGTTCTTCAAATAATTTTTTCTGTTCTGGAGACAATTTAGTCGGGGTAACTACATTGACAATAACATGTTCATCACCTTTATATTTAGTGCGAACGTTAGGAGCCCCTTTTTCTCTAATCCTGAACTTAGCATTTGATTGGGTTCCAGCCGGTATTTTTAAAATGACAGGCCCATATACCGTTGGAACTTCGATGTCAGCTCCTAGAGCAGCCTGAGAAAATGATATTGGCACAGTAATAATAATGTCGTCTCCTTCTCGAGTGAATATATCAGAAGGTTTTACTTCAAAAACGATATATAAATCACCATTAGGTCCGCCAAAAGCTCCTTTATTACCGAAACCTTCTAAACGGATTTGTTGACCGGTTTCAATACCTTCAGGCACTTTAATTTCGACTTCTTTATTGGCTTTTACGACTCCTTCACCATAACAAGTAGAACACTTATTAATAATTTCTTTACCTGTTCCGTGACAATTAGGACAGGTGGCTCTTGTTTGAGTCCGGCCTAGAAGCGTCTGTTGTTCTACAATAACAGTTCCTGAACCCTTACATCTTGAACAGGTGTGTATATCACTAGCGCTTTTTGCACCAGATCCATGACATGCTGGACATTCATCATAGGTTGGAACTTTAATTTTTTCTTTTTTACCAAAAATTGACTCTTCAAAAGCAACCGTCATACGTCTCTGAATGTCGGAACCCTTTCGAGGTCTAGCACGTCCTGAATCTCCACCGCGCGAGCCACCGCCAAAGAACGCAGAGAAAATATCGCCAAAATCGAAGTTATCAAATCCACCGCCAAATCCGCTAAATCCGCTTCCGCCACCAAAGTTATTTGTCTGATGTCCAAAGCGGTCATATTGACTGCGTTTTTCAGCGTCAGATAAAACCTCATAGGCTTCTTGAATCTCTTTAAATTTTGCTTCCGCATCCTTTTCTGTCGAAACATCAGGATGGTATTTTTTTGCTAAGGAACGGTAAGCTTTTTTTATCTCATCATCAGTTGCACTCTTTGAAATCCCCAGCACTTCATAATAATCGCGTTTTTCCATTGCCTCACCTCGTAAACGTGACAAAAAGCAGATGGTCTGCTTTTTATCGTAATATTATTGATTAAACTTCTTTGTAATCGGCATCAAAAACTTGATCCCCGTCGCTAGCTCCACCATCATGATTGCCACCATTGCCATCATTATGGTTTTTATTCATTTCAGCGTATACTCTTTCAGATAACTTTTGAGTGGATTTTTCTAAAGCTTCTTTCGCTTTACGTATTGTATCTAAATCGTCACCCTTTAAAGCTTTTTCTAAATCTTTAATTAATGATTCTGCTTCTTTTTTCTCTGAGTCTGTAACTTTATCTCCTAAATCACTTATCGCTTTGTTAGTCATAAAAATCATTTGGTCAGCTTCGTTGCGTAAATCTGCTTCTTCACGTTTTTGTTTGTCTGCATCCGCATTCATTTCTGCTTCTTTAACCATGCGATTGATATCAGCTTCTGATAATCCAGAACCAGATTGAATCGTAATAGAGTTAGCTTTTCCGGTAGCGACATTCTTAGCAGAAACATTGACAATACCATTAGCGTCGATGTCAAATTTAACTTCAATCTGAGGAACACCACGTGGTGCTGGTGGAATATCTGCTAATTGGAAGTGTCCAAGCGTCTTATTATCTTTGGCCATTGAACGTTCACCTTGAAGCACATGAATATCAACGGCAGGTTGATTATCTGCAGCGGTAGAAAAGACTTGTGATTTTGAAGTTGGGATAGTTGTATTTCTTTCAATCAGTTTTGTGAATACTCCACCAAGTGTTTCAATACCTAATGAAAGTGGAGTTACGTCAAGCAATAATACGTCTTTAACATCGCCTTTTAATACGCCACCTTGTATAGCTGCGCCCATTGCGACAACTTCATCTGGGTTAACTGAGCGATTTGGTTCTTTACCTAAAATGCTTTTTACTGTGTCTTGAACCGCAGGAGTACGTGTCGATCCACCAACTAGTAAAACTTGATCTATATCTTTAGCGGTCATTTTTGCGTCTGATAAAGCTCTACGGACTGGTTCAACAGTTCTTTGGACTAAATCTGCAGTTAATTCGTTAAATTTAGCTCTAGTTAATGTTTTTTCTAAGTGAACTGGTCCATTTGAAGTCATTGAGATAAACGGTAAAGAAATTTGAGTAGAGGTGATTGATGACAATTCTTTTTTAGCTTTTTCAGATGCATCTCTTAAACGCTGAATAGCCATTTTGTCATTAACTAAATTAACACCGGTTTCTTTCTTAAATTCTTCAACTAGCCAATCAGAAATTCTTTGGTCAAAATCATCTCCGCCAAGGTGATTATCACCACTGGTAGAAATAACTTCAAAAGTACCATCTGATAATTCAAGAATTGAAACGTCGAATGTTCCTCCGCCAAGGTCGTATACCAAAACGGTCTGTTCTTTATCTTTTTTGTCTATACCATATGCTAAAGCTGCTGCTGTAGGTTCATTGATGATTCTCTTTACATCAAGGCCAGCGATTTTACCAGCATCTTTCGTTGCCTGTCTTTGGGCATCGTTGAAATAGGCAGGAACAGTAATAACTGCTTCAGTAACTGTTTCACCTAAATATGCTTCAGCGGACTCTTTTAAATTTCTTAAAATCATTGCGGAAATTTCTTGTGGTGTGTAATCTTTATTATTAATTCTTACTTTTTGATTGGTTCCCATTTTACGTTTAATTGAATAAACAGTATTTGGATTTGTGATGACTTGACGTTTAGCTACTTCGCCAACTTGAATTTCATCATCTTTAAATGCTACGACAGAAGGTGTTGTACGGTTTCCATCAAGATTTGGGATAACTTTTGCTTCTGAACCTTCCATAACTGCAACGCATGAATTTGTTGTACCTAAATCAATACCAATTATTTTTTTCATATTATTCCTCCAGATTATGCGACGTTTTCGTCTAATTTTTCATTGTTTGATTTTGTTTCGTTTTCAGGCTTCTGATTGATAACAACCATTGCCGGACGTAATAATCGATCTTTAAACATATATCCGTTTTTAGCAACTCGAAGAACGATGTGATCGGGCTGATTGGTATCATTTACTAATTCGATGGTTTCCATCATATTCGGGTCAAAAACCGCTCCTGGTACAATGTCAATTTTTTTGACACCTTCATCGACCAGAACATTGTATAGCATATCTTTAATCATTCTGAAACCATACAGGAAATTTTTGAAATTCGGATCTTCAGTCTGAATATTTAAAGCTTGTTCAAAAACTTCAATTTGATCAATTAGCTTATCAGCGACAGGCTGAGCAGCGTATTTTTTTTCTCGTTTGATTTCTTCAGCATTTCTTTTTTTAAAGTTCTCCATTTCTGCTAAAGCACGCAAATATTTATCTTTAACGTTGTCTAGTTCTTTTTGGATTACTTCTAATTTTTCATCAATTGTCGGTTCGGCTTTTTCGGTTTTTTCAACTTTTTCTTTAGATTCGATATTCTCTTCAGTCATATTTTCTACTTTATTCTTTTCCTTGTCTTTTTCCTTCATGTTTACTCCTTTATTCATCTTCATATAATTTTGATAAGTGTTTAGCAATATATCGAATCAAAGGGATAACTTTGCGATATTCCATTCGAGTAGGTCCAACCAAACTGATTGTTCCATGTTCGCCTTCGTTAGTCTCATAATTTGCTGAAACAACCGTGCAGTCCTGCATTGAAGTCATGGTATTTTCTTTGCCAATTTTCACACTGATACCATCTGCATTTGTTTCTACAATCTTGAAAATTTCATTATTCTCAATCGTATTTAAAAATTCTCTCAATTTGGAGATGTCGTTAAATTCTGGTTGATAAAGCATATTTGACTGACCAGTAAGGTAATAACGAGCCTGAGCGAATTTAGAAAATGCTTCAATAAATGAATCTACTATCGTTTCACGATATTTCAATAATTCTTTAATATGATGATTTTGAATTTCATAATGTAATTTTTCAGAGACTTGCGAAATAGGCGTGTTAATTAGAAGTTCATTAAGCAAATCGATGACTTTAACCAATTCACTCATTTCCATATCTTCACTAATCGTTATTTGTTTTGATTCTACATAGCCTAAATTTGTTATAACTAAAATTAGAGCTGTCGTTTCGCGAAGAGGGATTAATTGTACTTTTTTAACTTTCGAATTATAGGCATTCGGACCCAAAGCAATCGCTGTACAATTTGTTGCTTGACTAAGCAAATTAATCGCTTCTTTAATGATAACTTCTCTTTCAATATCTTTGTTTTCAAACAAAGAATCAAATTCAGTAAATGATTCTGAATCATTTTCTATGTTTTTAATGATAGTCTCAATATAATATCGATAACCTTTTTCCGATGGTATCCGCCCACTAGAAGTATGGGTTTTTTCTAAAAACCCTAACTCTTCTAAATCAGACATTTCATTTCTAATCGTTGCAGGAGATACATCCATGTGTTTAGATAGCGATCTTGAACCAACTGGTTCTGCCGTGCGAACATATTCTTCAACAATAAGTTTTAATACAAGTTCTTGTCGTTCATTCAACATCGATTTCACTCCTTAGCACTCTGATTATTTAAATGCTAACAATATTATACACAAGTGATTTAGCAATGTCAAGCGTCGAGTGCTAACAATTATTATTTATTTAATTTTTGTATCATTTTCTCATCTATTTGATACAGATTTATACGTGTACATTATTGTTTAAAAGATGGTTTGTAGTATAATATGAATGGTGAAACTTGAGGTGTTGATATGCGTAACTTTCTACATTATTTTATAAAGGATAAAGTCTTCATTATCGCGTTTGTTTTCGCGATAATTTCATGTTTTTTTATTCCTCCGTCATTAGATTATATTTCATACGTTAATTTTAAAGTGTTAATTATCATGTTCACTTTAATGATCGCTGTAGCAGGATTATATGAAGCAAACGTTTTTAGTTTTATCGCTATCCAACTCGTCTCTAAATTCTACTCAATTAAATGGATTGGTCTGATTATCGTATTATCTACTTTCTTCCTTGGCATGTGGATTACAAACGACGCTGTTTTATTAACTTTGGTTCCATTTACTTTATTTGTTACGAAGCAGACGCAACAGGAACGATATGCATTAATCATCGTTATTTTACAGACTATCGCCGCTAATATGGGTAGTTCGCTGACGCCCATGGGAGACCCTCAAAACATCTATCTTTTTGCATATTATGACATCCCATTTATGACTTTTATCGCTACTATGCTCCCAATTACAATATCCGGTCTTATTTTATTGACACTGTCTTCTTTAATTCTCATCCCAAATATTCCTTGTCATCCGATAACTGTAGCCCCAAAAATTGGTTCAAAAAAAGTCATAATATATCTATTAATATTTTTGAACGCTTTGTTAACAGTTCTTAAAGTTATCCCCGAATGGTATGCATTTGGAATTACACTCATATTAACAATTCCTTTTTCGATTCATTTGCTGAAAAAAGTAGATTATACTTTATTATTGACTTTCTTCTCTTTTTTCATCTTTACAGGAAATATGGGACAGTTAACGATTATTAAATCATTTGTATCTAACCTTTTAAACAGTAATATTTCTGTTTATTTCACCGGTTTAATCACCAGTCAGTTTATCTCAAACGTCCCCGCTTCGGTGTTATTATCTACTTTTACTGACCGAATTTATTGGAAACCCCTTCTTCAATCGGTTAACGTAGGTGCAATGGGTACGTTATTAGCTTCTTTAGCAAGTTTAATTACATTTAAATTTGTTGTAAAAGATTTCCCAAATCAGGGGAAAACCTATATTAAAACCTATACTTTACTTTGTGTAATATATGTCATAATCATTACTGGTGTTGTCTTTTTAGTGTCGAACTATCTATAAAAAAAACTGCCATTTGAATTGGCAGTTTTTATTTCGTTTTCAAAATACGCAGGACCGAAAAATTGTTTTTTCGTTCTTGTCCAATAGTCGTTGCCTGTTCGTGACCTGGATAAACAACAATCTCATTTGAACACGATTGAAATAAATCAAATATGGATTTTTCAATCATTTTCTGAGAACCTCCGAGCAAGTCGGTTCTTCCAAGATCTCCTTTAAATAAAGTATCCCCTGAAAAAATCATTTTCCCGATTAGGAAGCAACTACTGCCGGCAGTATGTCCCGGAGTGTGAAAGACTCTAATAACATCATCTTCGAAAACAATTTGATCATTTTGTTTTAAAGTTTTGACTTTCTGATCTTCCCTTAAACGGAAAGAACCTCCAAAATATGTAGAATAATTAAGTTTATCATCTTTTAAAGATGACAAATCATCCTCATGAATATAAATTGTGAAATCATGAACTGTAGATAATTTTCTGATATCGCGAATATGATCATAATGTCCGTGCGTTAATAATACTTTTGATAATTTTAATTGATTGAGTGCTATATAATCGAGTATCTCCTGGCCGTTAAAACCCGGATCAATGACAATACACTCATTTTTATTTTTAAGCAAATATGAATTCATGCTTGCTGCATTTTGATTGAAGATAACTGGTTTCACGATTTTACCATATATGCCGCGCCATAAATGCCGGCGTCATTTCCAAGTGAAGCTATAACGATTTTTTGATCAGTAATTAACGAATTTAAATATTTTTGATAATACTTTTTTATCTTATTTAATAAAAATTCACCAGCATTAGATACCCCGCCACCGATGATAAACAACTCTGGGTTGATTGTCAATGTTACCAAACTCATGGCATATGCAAGATAATCTGCAGCTTCCTCAATGACTTCATCAGCTAATTGATCGCCTTGTTTTGCCAAATCAAATACTCGTTTTGCACTAAAATTGTCTAATGGACGAAGTAAACTTTTCTTTGAAGATTCCGCTAATTTGATTTTTGCAAGGTTAACAATTCCTGTGGCTGAAGTAACGGTTTCAGTACATCCTTTTTTACCACAATTACATTGAATCTGATGAACTTTATCAATAAACATGTGTCCAAGTTCACCGGCAACGCCGTTGAAACCTTCCACGATTTGTCCATTAATTAAGATACCTCCGCCAACACCTGTACCCAATGTAAACATTACTACATCCTTGTACCCTTTGCCACTGCCTTGGTATACTTCACCAGCGCAGGCTAAATTAGCGTCATTTGAAACGCGTACCGGAATATGGCGATAAGGAAAATGCTGATAAAACTCTTCAGTAACGTTTTTCTTTCCCCAGCCAATATTAACACCATTTAATACATAACCGTTTGTTACTGGCCCGGGAACACCGATACCTATTCCATTTATCGACTCAACGTCCACTTTATGTAATATCGAATTTGCAATATCCTTAATTATATTCTCGCCTTGTTGCGATTTATCTGTAGGAATATCCCATTTTTGCAGCAAACTTCCATCGATACTAAACTGTCCTATTTTAATTGATGTTCCACCAACATCTATTCCGATTAAATACTTACTCATAATTTCACCATCCCGTAATAATTATATCATGATTTTCTAAATAGAATTAATAAGATAAGGGTTATAAAAAGAAAAAAACTTCGATAATCGAAGTTACTTTTTCTCGCGATGAACTGTTTGCTTTTGACATTTGGGGCAATATTTTTTTACGTCCATACGATCAGGATGCAGTTTTTTATTTCTTGTTGTTGTATAGTTTTCTTCTTTGCATTCAGTACACTTCAAAATAATTTGTGTTCTCATAACAAAATCCTCCATTCAGCCACTTATATATTTTATCTTTAATTGTTGTAAAATGCAAGTATTTAATTTGTCAAATATACGAGCTTTGGTTGAATAAGGCGTCCAAAATGAATTTTCTCATTTCAGACGCCTACCAAAACTTTATTTTATAACTCTAATTCGATAAACACTTGCCTGGGTTTTTATTTCTTTAACGATATCATCTAAATTATCATGATTTATATCATAGACTGTATAAGCAACATTCCCTTTAACATTATTAACCAATTTCATAATTTTCGTTCTCGGGTTTTTGCTGACAATCTCAGTCAAAATATTTAACATCGTAGGTGTATTTTCATGTAATACCGCCAATCTGACTTCACTTTCGCAAATAGGCAGTTCACACGTCGGATAGTTTACAGAATTAACGATTGATCCTGTTTCCGCATAGTTCATAAGCTGTCTAACAGCCATCATAGCACAGTTATCTTCACTTTCTTCAGTAGAAGCCCCTAAATGAGGAATACAAATGACTCCATCCATATTTGCGGTTCTAGGATTTGGAAAGTCAGTAACGTATTTACGAACTTTTTTGCTATTTATTGCTTTTTCTATAGCATCATCATCAACTAATGAATCACGGGAATAGTTTAGAATGACGACCCCGTCTTTCATATTTGATAATGTTTGTTCGTTAATCATTCCTTTTGTATCTGGTGTTAGAGGAACGTGTAATGTTACAAAATCACTGACAGCATATAAATCCTCTAAGGAATCACAGAATGTGAAATCTACAGGTAATAAATGTCTTCTTTCTTCTGTAAAATAAACATCATATCCATAAACTGACATTCCTAGTGAGTGGCATGCATTAGCAACTAAAATTCCAATCGCTCCCAGTCCAACGATACCAATTGATTTTCCAAGGATTTCAGTACCACCGAACTGCGCTTTTGCTTTTTCTACTGTTTTTGCAATTTCTGGATCTGAAGCGTTATTTTTTACCCAGTTGATTCCACCATGGATATCACGAACGCTCATGAGCATTCCGGCAAGAACCAGTTCTTTAACGCCGTTAGCATTTGCTCCAGGAGTATTAAAGACTACGATTCCTTCTTTTGCATATTTATCAAGAGGAATATTGTTTACGCCAGCTCCTGCACGTCCGACAGCAATTAGCTCCTTAGGCGTTTCCATTTCATGCATGACAGCGCTTCTAACTAAAATCAGTTCAGATTCATAAAAATCTTTAGTGATTTCATATTTATTTGACAGGAGTTGAAGTCCATATTTGGATATATTATTCAGACAATGTACTCTCATCATTTCACCCATTAAATGTGTTTGGCTTCAAAAGCCTTCATAAAATCAACAAGGGCTTGAACGCCTTCGATTGGCATTGCATTGTAAATACTAGCACGCATACCACCAACTGAACGATGGCCTTTCAAATTGTCAAATCCCGCCGCTTTAGCTTCTTTGACAAACAAATCATCTAGTTCAGGACTTCCCGTAACAAAAGTGACATTCATTAGCGAACGGTCTTTTTTAACGACATTACCTTTGAACAATTTGTTATTATCGAGGTAGTCATAGATAATAGCAGCTTTTTTCTCATTATATGCTTTCATTGCTTCAAGTCCGCCTTGTTCAAGCAACCATTTAAATACTAATCCGCAGATGTAAATGCCGTAAGTTGGCGGGGTATTGTACATTGAATTATTTTCTGAGTGTGTTATATATTTTAGCATAGTTGGAGTCTGAGGAAGTGTGTCAGGCGTAATTAAGTCATTTCTGATAATCACGATAAGTGTTCCTGCAGGCCCGATATTTTTTTGAGCTCCAGCATAAATCAAACCATATTTTGAAACATCAACCGGTTCAGATAAAATACATGAAGACATATCAGCAACTAATACTTTACCTTTGGCATTCGGGATTTTATGAAATTTTGTGCCAAAAATAGTGTTGTTATCACAATAATGAACATAGTCTGCATCAGGAGAAATCGGTAAATCATCACAGTCAGGAATATAAGAAAATGTTTTATCCTCAGAACTTGCAATTTTATTAGCTTTACCAAATATTTTAGCTTCTTCATAGGCTCTTTTAGCCCATTGTCCCGTAACTATATAATCTCCGACACCGTTTTTCATTAAGTTCATTGGAACCATAGCAAATTGTAAATGTGCTCCGCCTTGTAAGAAAAGAATTGTGTAATTATCTGGAATGTTCATCAATTTCTTTAAATCTGCTTTAGCTGTTTCCAAGATTGATTCGTAGATTTTCGAACGATGACTCATTTCCATTACTGACATGCCTGATCCTTCATAATCAAGCATTTGTTCTGCCGCTTTTTTTAATACTGCTTCCGGTAATACGGCTGGCCCGGCAGAAAAGTTGAATACTCTTTTCATGTTGTTCCCCTTTCGTCTATTTTATTTTTCGACACTCTAAATAATATCTTTTTTCCGAAGCTTCTCCCATTGAAAATGATTTCCGTGGTAAAACTCCGAAATGAGCAACATAATCAAAAATGTCATTTTTATCTATCGGCGGCAAAGTTATGCCTATTGCATTAGCATGTTTTTTACATATCGATAGTAAAGAATCTTCACCGTGGACGTAATCCACAGATGTATTTGGATTGGCGTGAAGATACGAGTCAATATAATCCTGAACTAAACGAATTGCTTCTGGAGCGTTTTCGGTTAACGGCAATAGAGTTTTACCATTAATTTTAGTGTAGTAGAAACATTCAGAGTTTCCTTTTGCCAATTCTTTTAATCCTGGGATAAAATCTTCATTGGCATCAAAAATAACGCGATGAATCGGTTCAAATTCAAGCCCTTCATCATGGATGTTAATCAGTTCAACCATGGCATATCGACTAGGATGGATATTTTTTTGTTCCTCATTTAGAGAAGGTTTAATCATTTCCCAACAAGCTTTTGCAGTTGCTAATGAATGATTACCATCACCAACGATAAACAGCATATTATCCTTGATAAGTTGGTTTAATTGATTGATTATGGACGATGTATCAGATATTTTATATCCTTTTAGGTGACCACCATTCATATTAAGTTCAAAATCATAAATTTTTTCTAACTGGTTACGTTTTTCATAAAGATTTTCGATGATGTGGAGTTCACGATCATCCATCAGCAATTGGACATGAGGTAGTTCAATCAGGGCATCTTTTCGAATTTTAACACGAGGAGGAATTCGAGATATAACCGTTTTTTCAGTTGCTCTTATAAGTGATTGTGATTTTTCTGAATAATCATAAGCTTCTAAATCAACACTAATCACTAATCCTAATCTCTGATTCTTAAATTCGGTTTTTCGATTCACTAAAACAAAGCACTCTCCAGCATCAACAAACAAATTGTCTTTGAGGTATTTTTTCATGTTCTGATTGATTTTTTGAATAGTATCTTCTTCATTTTTTCCTAAATAAACTTCAGGAAAGATTAAATGTAACGATGATGGTGAATCTAAAATAGAATCTGAAAGTTGTTGCCAGTATTCTGGTTCACTTGTAAACTGATCGCAAGCAATAACAGACCATTTAGATAAGTCGATGGTCGGATTTGGCAGCAAAATTCTAGGTGCTTTTATGACATTCATCACATATCTCCAGATTAAACGCCTTGTTGCAACATTGCTTGATATACTTTCATAAATCCAGCAATATTAGCTCCGGTAACTAAATCGTCAGGTTTTCCTGTATACTTAATGGAAGCTTCATGACATTTTTTAAAGATATTTTTCATAATATCATGTAATTTAGCATCTACTTCTTCAAATGACCAATTTAAGAACATTGCATTCTGAGTCATTTCCAATCCAGATACAGCAACGCCTCCGGCATTAGAAGCTTTTCCTGGGGCAAACAATACATGATTATCCTGGAAATATCTAGTAGCTTCAATTGTTGTTGGCATATTTGCTCCTTCAGCAACCAACCAGCATCCATTTTTGACTAATTCTTTAGCAGAATCAATGTAGATTTCATTTTGAGTAGCACATGGCATAGCGATATCACAAGGAATTTTCCAAATATCTTTAGTTGAAGGACTAAAGATTGCTTCCGGATGATAAGCGCGATATTTATCCATTACTACTAAATTAGTTTTAGATAAATTTTTAATTAAATCTAAGTCAATTCCATTTTCATCATGGATGACGCCGGAAATATCGCTCATTCCAACAACTTTTCCTCCTAATTGAACAACTTTTTGAGCAGCCATTGATCCGACTTTTCCAGCACCACTGATTACGACTCTTTTGCCTTTAAATGTATCATTTTTAAATGTTTTTAACATTTCTTCTACATAATAGCATAGACCATATCCTGTTGCTTCTGCTCTTCCAAGTGATCCGCCAGATTCAATTCCTTTAGAAGTAAATGTTCCACTAAATTCATTTTGTATACGTTTGTACATTCCATACATGTAGCCGATTTCTCTAGCTCCAACGCCTAAATCCCCAGCAGGAACGTCCATTCTTGGGCCAATATGACGATATAATTCCAAAATAAAGTTTTGGCAGAATCTCATAATTTCATTATCACTTTTTCCAACTGGATCAAAATCTGATCCACCTTTGGCTCCACCCATTGGTAAACCGGTCAATGAGTTTTTAAAGGTCTGTTCGAATCCTAAAAATTTCATAATAGATTCGTTAACTGAATGATGGAAACGAATACCACCTTTGTACGGGCCGATAGCTGAATTGTATTGGACTCTCATTGCGCGGTTGATTTGAACATTACCCGCATCATCAACCCAGGATACTCTGAACTTGATAATTCTTTCAGGTTCAACAATTCTTTCAATAATTGCATTTTTCTGAATGTTTGGATCTTTATCTACAATTGAATCCATTGAAGTTAAAAATTCTTCTACAGCTTGTAGAAATTCCGTTTGGTCTTGATACCTTTTTGAAAGTTGTGCAAAAAAATCATTGAGATACGTACTTTTAAACAATTTGTTTTACCTCTCTTGTCTATTTTTTATGCGTATGTACGCATGTATTCACGTAACAAAAACTGACGGCTTGGCTTTTTTTACCGTCTAAACATAACTGATTATGTTTGATGAACTTTGATAATAATCGTCCAATACATAAAAAAAGCATCGGAAAAGTCGATTATTGTATGATTTGTTTCGATATTCTTCACCGTTATCTATTATACAATGAAAGCGCTTTATTAACAAGCCCATAATTTATCAATATCAACGATTATTTAGTATTTTATTTATTTAAATAAATATAAAGCAATTATTCACTTTTAATAGGATGTGTTATTCTGATATTAATTTTATTTAAAATATAGTATAATTATTTTCAGGTGAAAATATATGACACATCGTTCAATAACAAGACCAATAAAAGTTGGAAATCTACAATTAGGTGGCAATAATCGTATCATTATTCAAAGTATGACGACAACCAAAACCAAAGATGTTGAAAATACTATTCGACAAATATATGCTCTAGAAACTACTGGATGCGAAATTATCCGAGTAGCTGTTTTAGATATGGATGACGCTAAAGCCCTTGGATTAATAAAAAAACTCATTCATATTCCTTTGGTTGCCGACATTCATTTCGATTACCGATTAGCTCTTGAAGCAATTAACCAAAACGTCGACAAGATTCGTATTAATCCTGGAAATATTGGTTCTGAAGAGAATATTAAAAAAGTTGTTGATGCGTGTAAGGCTAAAAATATTCCGATACGAATCGGAATAAATTCTGGTTCTTTAGAACCGCATATTTTAACCAAATATGGAAGTGCAACGCCTGAAGCAATGGTTGAATCTGCTAAATATCATGTTAATCTTCTGGAAAAATTTGGTTTCTTTGATATCGCGATTTCATTAAAATCGACTGACATGATATCTACAATTAAGGCATATGAATTGGCAAGCAATACCTTTGAATATCCGCTTCATTTAGGTATCACCGAAGCTGGTACAGCCGTTGGCGGAACCATAAAAAGCGCTGCTGGTTTGGGAGTACTGATTTATCAGGGTATCGGTTCTACCCTCCGTGTTTCACTGACAGCTGATCCTGTCGAAGAAATAAAAGTCGCCAAGGAATTACTGTCAAATTTCGGTTTATATAAAAAACCAAAATTGGTCAGTTGTCCAACCTGTGGCCGAATTCAATACGATATGATTCCAATAGCCAAAGAAATCGAAAGTTTTTTAGACACTATCGACAAAGACATTACCGTCGCTATAATGGGTTGCGCTGTCAATGGCCCAGGAGAAGCAAAAGGAGCAAATATTGCTATTGCTGGAGGTAAAGCAGAGGCTTTACTTTATATTAACGGAGTCAAAATTAAAAAAATAAAACAAGAAGATATCATATCGACATTAAAAGAAGCAATTATAGCCTACTAAAAAGTGCCACACTTGGTGGCACTTTTTTTATGAATTGATTTGGACTGCTATTTGAGTATTATTCATCGATACTTCTACTACTGATACAATTATTAACATTAAAACCATGAACTGAGGCATCAGGTAGACGTTATCAACCAACCCATGGGCATGGGCACCGAGCAATGCTGCGGCCAAATATATATTTTCTGTTTTTAAATGTCCAAGTGTTATTTTGAACTGTTGATATAACTGAATCAATAAAGAAATGACTCCGACAATTCCCATCGTTGCTAAAACGTGGAGAATTGTATTGTGATACATATTATAATCTCTCGTTCCCTCTCGTGCAAATATCCCGGCCCCAAATAATGGATGTTCTTTAAATTTTGCAAACGCGTCAATCCAGATTTCAATTCTTCCAGTATCGTCTAATAATAAAACTTTAAATCGTTCGAATAGAGCTGAAACAAGATTAAAACCAGCCCAGATAATTAATGCATATATGATGAAAGAAACAACGATAAGCAAAAGCATTTTCCACCATCGATGCGATTTATACAGCGTTATAAAAATAAGAATCGGAAATAATCCTGCAAAGGCAACAATCCCCCCCCGGGAGATAGTGAAAAACAACATAATTATTTGGAAAATAGAAATCGGGATCCATAAATAACCATATTTTCCGTTCCTAATAAAATAAAAGGTGATAGATATAAACATTATTAGATAAGTTGCGACGTAATTGGATATTCCCCAACCCAGATTAATTAGTTTATGTTCAACAGCATACACGACGTCATCAACTTTTAAATAAAAGATTAATGTTTCTAGGCTCACTAATATACCCAGAATTAACATCATTTTCATTAAGTAACTTATGTGATTCCCATCGAGGGTATTTACATAAAACAGATAAACCAATGCATATAACAGCCCTATAGAAGCATAGAACCAGTAATAAATCGACAGTTCCTTTGCATTAATACTTGATAGTAACATCGCAATAAACATAATTATTACGCCAATAAACATTTTCCCTTTAACGAACTTAACCTTAAATCTGATAAGGTGAATAATCATTCCTCCGACGATTGATATCGGCGTTAGGTAAATATATAAAGGTGCTGAGTCAAAGGACCAGTTTGTCTGTGAAACCATAAATAAAGCATTAAGTAATAACGGTACTGTCGGCATCGGGTCTTTGAATAAAATGAAGACCAAAAAAAGCAATAACAAAACCAATGGAATACCGATTCTCTCCATTTGATTTGTCCATATGTATAATGTAAAAGAACTTAATAATACTAAAAAGTATGTAGAGTAACTAAAATTGATTATTTTTTTCATCAATCATAACCCTCGCTAGTCTACCACTATATTATCAAATTCACGTCTAAAAGTCACGAAATACATTCATAAAAATCACTTAGATTAGTACCAAAATCTATGATTTGATAATAATTCGTTCTTCAACAGGAACGAACTTTTTTTCACTTGGTTTCTCAACGGGTTTCCCAAAAGGCATTTGCGCAATTAGTTTCCATTCTGAAGGCACATGAAATGTCGTTTTTACTTCTTCCTCGATAAGCTCGGTATAATGTTGCAAAGAAGCTCCATATCCCAATTCAGTTAAAACTAACCAAATATTAGATTGTAACATTCCGTTTTGTTCTTTTGCCCAGGTTTCAACATTGTGTTTATACAGAGGATAATTTTCAGCAAGCTGATTTGAAATTTTAGTATTATCAAAAAACAGGATTGTTCCATAAGCCTGACTGAATGTATTTATTTTAGCTTCTGTCTTGGGAAATTGTGAAGAAGGTACGATTTTCTTTAAAGCATCTAGTACGATATTCCATAAAATATGGTGAGATTCGTTTAATAATAACATCAGCGTTTGACTCTGAGCGTTAAAGGAACTAGGAGTATGCTGAAGAGTATTGGTAACGGCAGATATTAAAAACTCATCCGAAACAATCTGTTGATTGCTCAATAAACGATGAGACCTCCGATTATGTATTGCATTTGTTACTGTCATATTAACCTCCACTAAATATGGCTATAAGTTAAGTATAAAAAAATAATATATAAAAAGCAAATGATAAGCAAAAAAAAGACCGGCTCTGCCGGTCTTATAACATTATATGATAGAAACAAAGACATTGATAATCTGTTTGAGCAAATTATTGTCATATAACCACTTGGATAATCGAAATCCTTCTTCACCAAGCTGCATATCATTTTGAACAAAAGTTCCTATCGCTTCGTTGATAGCTGGAATCGTTAATACAAGCCCTAAAACAAATAAAAGAATGTATACGATGACGGTAATTTTTAACAAGCCGAATAAAACACCTAATATTTTGTCGATTTGCTTAATAACCGGTAACTTCGTGACCAGTTTCGCTAATAATTTCAAAATAAAGAAAACAATGATTGATCCAAAAAACAAAACGATAAAGGCTATTACCAATAAAGCTAAGCTCTTAATTATCGGGGTCATTGTATCTACTAGAGTCGTTGACATGGTTTCAACGTCAATGGCATTAGCAATCCATTCTATCATGAATTTCGGCAAATTCATTCCTTCAAAAGCTTGTTCAACGGTCTGAAGTCGACTTTCATAAGTAAATTCGGCTGCAAACAAAGCAGAGCGAGACAATAAATATTCATTGATTTTCAGACCGATTGATTCGCCAATCCATTGATCTAGTACCGTGGAAAAAGGACGAGCTAAAATAATTGAAGCGATGAGTCCGAAAAGACTAGAAGCCATTTCAACAATTTTGACGAGAAAACCTTTTTTCCAGCCGACTATTCCAAAAATCACGACTGCTACAACAATAGCTACATCGATTATGCCAAACAGATTAAATATATTCATAACTGCTCCCTCTTATCATATAGATTATCGGTTTTCTTTAAGATAGTCTTTGTAAGTTAAAATCATTTTTTTAGCAGCATATACCTCGTCTATACGAGATATTGGAGTGGTATGTGGAGCTAATTTCATCATTTGAGGATCATTCTTAGCTTCTTCAGCAACTTTTTTCATAACAGCGATGAAATCATCAAGGGTTTGTTTTGATTCGGTTTCAGTCGGTTCAATCATAATTGATTGATGGAATAAAAGCGGGAAGTAGATAGTTGGGGCATGGAACCCATAATCTAATAACCGTTTGGCAACGTCAAGCGTTGTAACGCCTGAAGACTGATCTTTTAAGCCGTCAAATACACATTCGTGCATTGAGAATCCTTTTATTGGTAAATAAAAATCATCTTCTAAATTTACACGTACATAGTTGGCATTTAAAGTTGAATATTCTCCAACCAGTTTCAGGTTTTCTTTACCAAGCGTTAATATGTATACATATGCTCTTAACCAAACTTTGAAATTACCATAAAAACCAGATACCGAACCAATTGAATCTTGATTCCAATTGAAGTAATAATGGCCATCTAAAAGTTTAACCTGAGGATTTGGAAGATACGGAACAAGGAATTCTTTAACTCCTACCGGACCAGATCCCGGTCCTCCGCCGCCATGTGGTGTTGAGAATGTTTTATGAAGATTGATATGCATGATATCAAATCCCATGTCTCCAGGACGCACTTTACCCAGTAAGGCATTAAGGTTTGCGCCATCATAATACATGAGTCCGCCCGCATCATGGACAAGTTTGGAAATTTCAATAATGTTATTTTCAAAGATTCCTAGAGTGTTGGGATTTGTAAGCATCATTCCTGCGACTTCGTCAGATAAAGCCAGTTTAAGTTGCTCTAAATCGACTGTCCCTTCTTGTGTAGATTTGATTTCGATTATTTCAAATCCACATATTGAAGCACTCGCAGGATTAGTTCCATGTGCAGAATCCGGAACTATGACTTTCGTACGTTTGAAATCTTTTCTCTGAAGATGATATTCTTTCATTATCATCAGACCAGTTAATTCCCCATGTGCTCCTGCAAAAGGATTGAGGGTATACGCTGCAAGCCCAGAGATATCGGCTAACATCGCCTGTAATTCATAGTAAATTTTCAGTACTCCCTGAACTTCAGATGCGCTTTGCAATGGATGAACTGAATTAAAAGCTTTCATAGCAGCTATTTCTTCGTTTATTTTCGGATTGTACTTCATGGTACAGGAACCAAGAGGATAAAATCCTGTTTCAACGCCAAAATTTTTATGTGAAATATTCGTATAATGTCTGATTACATCAAGTTCAGATACTTCAGGTAAATCAGGTTGTTCAGTTCTTAACAACGTGGAATTGAGATCGTTAAGAGCGTAATTGTTAATTTCACATTTTGGTAGACTATATCCGGTTCTTCCCTTAACTGAAAGTTCAAATATTAGACGGTCATAATTTTTCATGATAGACCTCCTAAAATCTTCACCAGCTGATCAATTTCAGCTTTCGTTCTTTTTTCAGTAACACAAAAATTGATTACATTTTCATATCTCTCATCGAAATCTCCAAGATGAACCGCACCAAATATTCCGTGGTCAGCCAGTTGTTTTTGAATCATTTTCACATTTAGATGGGTATGAACCACAAATTCTTTTAGGAATGGCTGATTAAACACCGGAGTAAAATTTTTAGTAGCGATTAATTGGTCGTAGAGATAATGGGCGCCAATATATGATAATTCATTAACTTCTTTTAGCCCAGAAGGCCCCATAAGGCTTAAATAAACTGTTGCATATAAAGCTAAGAGAGATTGATTGGAACAAATATTGGAATTGGCTTTTTCTCGTCTTATATGCTGTTCACGAGCCTGTAATGTCAGAACGAATGATCGAAGATGATTTCGATCGAAAGACTGTCCGCAGATGCGTCCTGGCATTTTTCTGACATGCACTTTTTTGGCTGCTAAATAGCCAAGATAAGGTCCTCCAAAAGCAACCGGCATACCTAAACTTTGACATTCACCACAAGCGATGTCGGCATCATCCTCAGTTGGAGTTCTAAGAACACCTAATGTTGAGATGTCTGCATTAATAATCCATAATGAATTATTCGCGTGAACCAACTCAGAAAATCCCTGGTAATCTTCAATGATACCAAAGAAATTAGGCTTTTGAACTATAACTCCGGCAATTGTGTCATTAAGTTTTAACTTTAAGTCGTCAAGGTCGACAGAACCCTGTTTATGATTTATAAACTCGATTTCAAGGCCTTTATATTTAGCATATGTTTTTAAAACACTGATTACATTGGGATTAACCGTTTCAGAAACAAGTATTTTTTTTCTTTTTGTTATCGCTTCTGCCATAAACATTGCTTCAGCCGTTGCGGTAGGTCCATCATACATTGAAGCATTTGAAACGTCCATTCCGGTTAAAGAAGTAATCATGCTTTGGTATTCAAAAATGTATGTTAAAGTACCCTGAGATATTTCGGGTTGATATGGAGTATATGAAGTTAAGAATTCTTGACGCGAAATAATATGGTTAATAACACTTGGCTCATAGTGATCATATGCTCCAAGACCAGAAAAAATCGTTTTAGTTTGATTTAAACGACCGATTTCTTCAAGATGATTTCTAAGTTCCACTTCAGACATTGAAGAAGGAACATGATAGTCTTTTTGATAACGAACAGCAGATGGAATTGCCTGAAACATACATTCGGTCGATTGAATTCCGATTGCCTGTTTCATTTGTTCGATATCTGCTTCCGTATGTGGGAAGTATTTAAACATAAACTACCTACTTTGCGATATTTTTATATGCTTCAGCTGACATTAAGTCATTAAAATCAGCAGGATTCGAAATTTCAACTTTTATTAACCAAGATGCAAAGGCATCTTGATTGATGACTTCTGGTTCTCCAACTAAATCTTCATTGATTTCAACTACTTTTCCCGAAACCGGGCTAATTAAATCAGATGCAGCTTTTACTGATTCGACTGCGCCAAATTCTTTACCTTTTTTAACTAAAGCTCCGACTTCTGGTAAATCAACAAATACTACATTTCCAAGTTGTGCCTGTGCGAAATCGGTAATGCCGATATAGGCGAACTGATTTTCTTTTTTAGCCCATTCATGGCTTTCTGCATAAAAATAACCTTCTAAAACTTTGCTCATTTTTTTTGTTCTCCTTTGATTTTATAATTTTTCTTAATAAATTGTTTATTACGAACAAATCCCGAAACATGTTTATTTCGTATTTGTACAGTTATCGGAGTATCAAGTGCAGAATACTGAGCATCAATTAATGCCATTGCTATTGGTTTCCCAGCCGTGATTGATAAGTATCCGGTGGTAATCACACCAATTTGTGTATCTCCGGAGAAAACCGGATATCCCTGACGAGGAATCGCTCTTTCAGTAAGTTCGATACCAACGACCTTTTGTTTTAATCCGTCAGCTTTTTGTTTTAGCAGAGCATCACGACCGATAAAATTACCCTTATCAAATTTTACGAACATTCCAAAACCAGCTTCCAACGGAGTAATTTTATCGCTGATTTCATGGCCATATAGCGGCAAAGCAGCTTCAAAACGTAAAGTGTCTCGAGCACCTAATCCGCAGGGTAAAACTTCGCCAGATTCATATAATATATCCCAAATCATGTTAATCGCAATATGATCCGCATATATTTCAAATCCATCTTCTCCAGTGTACCCAGTTCGAGAAATTAATATATCATGATCATCGAAAATTGCGTTTGTGAACTCAAAAGCTTCTAAAGAAGATAAATCAATTTCTAAAAGTCTTTTAATAATTTCTTCAGTTTCAGGCCCTTGAACAGCTATTTCTGAATAGTCATCAGAATGATTTGAGATTAGAACATCGAATCCTTCGCTTTGTTCAACAATCCACATATAATCCTTTCCAACATTTGAGGCATTAACGACCAATAAAAAAGCCTCGTCAGAATACTTATAGGTCAACAAGTCATCAACCACTGTTCCATTTTCATATAGCATTAAACCATAGACTACTTTTCCATTAGTTTTTGATTTTAACTCGTTAGTAGTGATGTACTCTACGAATCTTAATGCATCTGTTCCTTTTACATAAATTTCTCCCATATGAGAGACATCGAACATTCCCGATTTTGTTCTTACAGCAGTATGTTCCTTGATTATGCCAGTATATTCAATTGGCATATAGAACCCTGCAAAAGGCTCCATTTTTGCGTTTAAAGCTAAATGTTTTTCATACAAACTCGTTTTCAAGATTTCATCCATTTCTGTCACCTCTATCGTCAATTATATCATATGATATTATGGGTTAAAACAATATCTTAAGGAAATCTTCGTTTGTTAACCCCATAATATAATCATCTAGTTTTATAGTTGAAAGAATTTTTGAAAAAGCTTCTTGAGTAAAATGAATATGATGGAATTTATTCAATAAAAAATCCTGATCTCCAAATAAGAAATAATCCCCAAGAAGGTTAATCTTCTTTACTTTGTTATTTTTTAATTCGATTCTAAATTCATAAAAACCCGACTTAACATAGCCTGATTTAACAACGCTATATCCCGGATTTTTACCAAAAATAAACTCGTCAGATAAGTAATCTTTTTCTAGTTCTTCAATTTTTAATATATCATTATCACTTAAAGTAATTTGTTCATCAGTCAAGTGATCCTTCATATATTCTTTAAAAGCATCAATACTTATTGATAGATGATCGCTTAAATTCGTAACTCTTTTTCGTACAGAATCAATTCCTTTACTCTCTAATTTTGCAGTTACAGGAGTTATCGCCTGAGCCATGACTGAAAAATCAGTAGCGAATAACATCGTTCCGTGAACAATAGAACGGTCTTTCACTTTATAAAATGCATTCCCAGATACTTTCATTCCATCTATTAAAATGTCATTTCTTCCAGAAAATTCTGCTTTCAGATCTAACGATTTTAGAACATTTACAACTTTCGTTAAATAATTGTCAAAAACAAAATCCTTATTAAAATTCGGAGTTATGAAAGAAAACATAATATTTGAAAAATCAGAATAGACACAGCCTCCTCCTGATTTTCTGCGATACATCATTATATTGTTTTCTCTGACATAAGCTAAATTTACTTCATTTTCAATTAGTTGATTTCTACCGAAAATGACTGAAGGTTTTACTTGCCACATAAAGAAATACTCGTCTTTTGGATAATTAAGAGCAAGATATTCTTCTGTTGCCAAATAAAAGGATAATCGTTTAATGGTACTAAATGGATAATTAACGTATTTCATTAGATCACCTCACGCTTATTGTACCATAGTCGAAAAAAAGAGAGTAGAATTTCTACTCTCGAGCCAAGAAATCTTTTATCCGTTTTTCAACTAATCCCGCCAAGAAAGTCGTGAACGGTTCAATATCCTTGTTGATTTTGTATTCGTCAATATTCATGAAATATTCATTTCTAATACCTTTAGTGATTGATACTGGTAAAAATCCTTCCAATTCTAATTGATAATTTAATAACAGTCTTGCTAATCTTCCGTTTGCATCCATAAACGGATAAATCTTTAAAATTTCTAAATGAGCATATGCGGCCTTTTTTATTCCCGTTAATTCCGGATTTGCCAATTCTTGGAAATAATTATCCATTTTCTTAAAAATCTTTAAATAAGTTGGTGGTACATGTTTCGCCCCGAGAATAAATAAATCTCGCGTCCGATAAACGCCGCCGGGGATTATATCATCGACTAAAACCTGATGCAAATCTTTAACAATCGGTTCAGTGATTTCTTGGCGGTTTTTTACTAGTTGATGCGATAAAACCAAAGCATGATAATTGTTGATAATTGCTTTTCTAACAAGTTCATCCTTGTCCGGAAATAATCGGGAATGGTCCTCCAACAAGAAGCAAACATCCTCATAAGAAAAGTCTCCATTGTCAAACAAAGTTGATTCATAAATATAAAACTTATCAAACTCATTCTGGATTTCCTGGAGCCTTTCTTCTGTCATCGTTTTCTTCTTGTCAACTAATAACTGTTTGAGATCTTCAACCTCATGCAAATTCATAACAATCACCTCAATTAAATATTATCATAGAAAACGCTTTCTTTCAAGCAAATATCATAAAAAAGTAAAGAAAAAAAGCAACTTAAAAAGTTGCTTCTTAAGCGTGAACATTGTCATAAGCGGTCTTAATAATATCGAATATGACATCCTTTGGTAAATCGCCATAGTTATTGGCTTTAAACCACAAATTATCCTTAGTGCCTTTATTCTTAGAAATAGTTGGATATTTGATAATTAGCCTAATTCCTTTTTCTAACTCACTTCTAAATGCCATGCGATAGTAGTTTCCAAAATTCATTAAAACTAGGAATGGCTTTCTATCGACATAAAAGGTAATTCTCTCATCAGCTAATTTAGTCACAACGTTAGGTAATTCTCGAACATGGGCAACAAGCTGATCAAAAGCAGGATCAAGTGGTTTAAACATTTTTGGTTTTTCAATATAATACTCAATAGAAGAAACTTGTTTATCAGCGTTTGCAGTTTTGTTGAATTCCGAATCAACTACAACATCTTCATATAATACTTCAGTAGGATCGATATTTTCTTCACCGCTAATGATTGTTTGTTCTTTAGAAACAATCATCGTTTTTTTATTGGAGTCTTTAGTAGCGACAACATCCTTTTTTGACTTAGTCACTTTCTCTTCAGGTTTGTCTCTTAATGATTCGTCTTTTTTAAGTTCCTTTACAGTTTTTTCTACATCTTGATTATCAACAGCAGATTTTTTCAATTTAGAAGAAATAACAATAAGGTGAATGAAGTAAAATACTAAAGCGACAACAATGATTGCAGGATAAAAATAAGTGTACATTGAAGCATATCTGCCTGGGTACATCGTTTCAGTCGTGTTTCTCAGAAAATACGCAGTGAACCCAGAACCGCCCAAAATTTCAAGCGATAATAAGAACAACATAATTTTCTTGAATCCACAGCCTTTTGAAAAAGAACGAGCGGCAAAATGACCGAGAATAGTAATATTTAATAAAACAAAAGCAATTCCATAAAAAATGGCTGATGTTAAATAAGTAAACTCAACTCTGAAAACCATATACCACATTACAGCCAGCGTGAATCCTAGATAAGCTATAGCAATCATGAAGTTTGGAACAATAGCAGCTAATAAAACTGATTTTTTTACTTCGCCGTAATTTTTTTGATCATGAATCGAAACAATCAGGAATATTAAACTTAAAACGAAAACTAATGCTCCAATGCCACCTTTAATATATATCTCATTGGTTGTCAATGTAGCTAGTGGTATTCCCCATTGGCTTAGGTCATTCCAAGGAACGATAATTGCGCCTGCCAAAAGAGTAGTTAAAACGAAAATCAGGTTAGCAAAAAATTTTTTCATGGGAGCCACCTCTTCTCTTATATTCATTGTAAATCTTAATATGATTATATAACGATAACCCATTAAAGTCAACAACACAGTATTGATTATTCACCGAAGAAAAAACAATAGATTTTATTACCCATAAAATGAATAGATGATAACAATAATAGACTAATTTTTATAGCAAAAGGTTCTCTTTTTTATCATATAAAGCCATTTTCCGGTGGTATTACCATCATAAAAGCAAGTAAAATATTCACTTTATAACAAAAATATTTTCAAGATAAAAGAATGTTTATTCGTATAAAAATATAGTATTTGTTTAAAATTGAGTTAATATACTATATTCAACAATGAATTTAAGTGTTGATATATTGACAACAAAATTTATTGATGATAATATGAGTTTAGAAAGCCTTTAGGAGGGGTGAATATGCAAGTATTGAAAGAGTCTGTAAAGAAAGCCATTTTGGCGGGTGCAATTCAAGAGTTTTTTGACAATGGATATCAGAATGCAAATATGCGAAGAATAGCTGATAGTGCAAATATTACTGTAGGAAATATTTATCGTTATTTTGACAATAAAGAAGATTTATTTAATGCAGTTCTCCAACCAGCAAAAAGAGCTATTGACGATTTAGAATCATTTGACAAGAAACTTCATATAACACACATTGAGAATCAAAAAGAAGCTATACAAATTGTTACTTATGTCATTAATGTATTAAGACCTTACACCAAAGAAATCTTCATCATGATTTTTAATTCAAACGGAACTCATTATCAACAAGTAAAATCACAACTAGAAAACCTTGTTATTTCCAAGGTTAAAGAGTATTCTCCAGGAGTATTTTCTGATTATTTACTTAAAGTGGTTGCTGGAAGTTTTGTACAAGCATTATTTGTTGTATTCAGAGATAATGTCAATGACATTAAGAGGATTCAGGAAAGTATTATTCAGTTAATCGTGTTCTTCTTCAGAGACGTTCAAAACCGTTTATTCTAAACATTTAAATGAAAAATACCTCAGTTAAGCCAACTGAGGTATTTTTTTATTCCATTTTATCCAACTCTTTTGTATCGATTTTTCCAATGATTGTTTTCGGCATCTTATCTAAATAAACAATTGATTTTGGCACCGCATAGACAGATAGTTCAGACTTAATAATTGCTTTTATTTCTTCATCTGGAATTTTCGTTTCTATTCCCGGCTTAAGTGTAATATATAGTTTAATCATATTTCCACGTTCTTGATCTTTTACACCAACTGCTGCTACTTCTGAAATACCCGGCAATGAAGATACAATTTTTTCTATTTCTGAAGGTAAGACCGGCATACCAGAAACTTTTACAATTCTTTTTAGTCTTTGTTTGAATATGACATATCCTTCTTCATCTAATGCTCCGTAATCACCGGTTAAGACGTATGTTTTATCTCCAATACGCATAAAAGTATTATTTGTTGCATCTTGGTCATATAAATATCCATTCATCATTGTCGGTCCTGTTACAGCGATTTCACCCGCTGTATTCGGGGGTAATACTTCTCTTGTTTCTAAATCAACAATTAAAATTTCTATGCCTGGAAGAGGTTTACCAACCGTTCCATTTTTTTGATCAAATATGGTGTTTACTGCACAAACTGTTACTACTTCTGTTAATCCATATCCTTCTAGTAATTGCGCATGCGATTTGTTTTCAGCCATAACCTGATTAAAACGTTGTTTTAAGGACGGACTCACATAATCTCCTCCGACAAATGCCTGTCGTAGATTTTTTAAGTGAGGTCCGGCAAAATCGGGATGATTCAGTAATGCTTCAAATAACGTCGGTACGCCAATTAAATAATTAATTTCATTTTTCTTTAAAAGTTTAATCGTTAAGTTTGCATCAAATTTAGGCATTAATGTGTCTGCACCGCCGAACGCCAGCATGGCGTGAACGCCCATACACAGTCCAAAACCGTGAAACATCGGTAATACTGCTAACATTGATTTATTTTTAAAATCATGTTCATCTAGAATATAATCGGTTTGAGAAGCTAAAGAATTAATTGCATAATGTGATAACTCAATAGTTTTCGGAGTCCCACTAGTCCCTCCGCTGTGGAGATATACAGCAGTTTTCGAAGCTTCAACCTGTGCCGAGTTGACTTTTTCTTGATATTTCAGTAAACTCGAAAAAGGTCGAACTAAATTGCTGTATTCAATATTAGAAAGACGTTTTTTATTGATAAGTTGATAACCAATCTTTTTAACAAATCCAAATGAATCAACAGGAGTTACCAGTATCAATGGAACATTAAGTTCCTTTGTCATATTATGATAGTTATCATAAAATGTATCAACGATGAATAATAATTTGGATTTTGTTTGCTTCATCTGAGTTTTTAACTGATTAACCGGAGTTAGCGGATGTACCATATGGCATACAGCTCCTAATTTAATCCCAGCATAAAAAGCGTAGACAACTTCAAATACATTTGGCATGCAAATGGTGATTACATCATTCTCTTCAATTCCTAATTTAGATAATCCGACGGCAGTTAGATCAATGGTATTAATCAATTTTCTGTAAGTGATTGTCTTTCCCATAAATCTTAATGCAGTTGATTCTGGATTGTTTTCAGCACTTAATGCAATAATGTCATAAAGCGATTGGTTTGTGTTCATAACGTCCTCCTACAATTAAAAAGTATAGCCTAAAAAATAACCTACTATAAAAATTATTCCAGCAATGATTACTTGATGGGTGATAAATATAATTAGTGATTTTTGTCCAGCAAAAGTAAAAACCCGATTCCATTTTTTATCCCATTTTGGCAATAAGCTAACCCGATTCGGGTAAAAGACTTTTCCGATGACTGTACCTACCATAATTACTCCTACATAAGGGATTATTCCAAAATGATCCGCGCCGTATCCTTTGAGGCCGAGAATGATTTCCCAGAAGTTAGAAAATGTAATTGAGTTATAATAAGAGACATTATCCCACTCAATAACAAAACCTAAAAAAATTATTGTTAAACCAATAATCAAAATAAATATATTGTTATCCCATAATTTTCTAATCAAATAAATTAAAATTGTACCTACTGCAAACATATGGATTATGCCAAAGAAAATACCAATTCCAAGTCCACTAATCGATTCAATGCTCATCGTCACAACCGAAATAATGATAGCTACAATTAATAGTTTAATTCCTCTGTGGAGATTTGAATGGCTAAATGTAAAACTGATTCCCGATACAAGTAAAAAAATCGCTACAAACACCCAATGGCCATATTCTCTCAACGTAGAATACCAATAAGTATGTGCAAACTCGACCCATCTTTCGATTAGAGGAATTTCAATCTCACGATAATTTGAAAACCAATATGGAAGACTTTTTAAGTCATACATTAAATGATCCCATACCATCATAATTATAGAAAATCCGCGAAGGAAATCTAATTCCCAAATTCGTTTTGTTTTCATATTTATCCTATCTTCATAATTAGCCATTATTTTAACAAATTATATATTATATAAATTGGTTTGTCAAAAACTTGTCTTGATATTTCTTAATAATTATCCGAATTACCAATAATACATAACTTTTAAACGTATATATTGTGAAGATATAGTAATATGCTTTAATTTTTACTCCTTATCACTTCAAAAAATCGTAATTATATAACATTGAGATTGTGATATAATTATTATTAGTTGAGGTGATGACATGGTAAACATTGATAACTATATTGAACGGTTAAAGCTTAAAGACAATGAAGCTTTTAGATATGTTTATGATGAAACTAAACGTGGAGTATATGCCATGATTATTTCAATTGTAAAGGATCGACAGGCAACTGAAGATTTAATGCAGGATACCTACATCAAAATGTTAAAAAACATTGATCAGTTTACTTCTGGCCGTGACTTCAATTCCTGGGTTGTACAAATAGCAAAGAATACCGCTCTTGACTATTATCGTAAACATCAAAAAACGATTATAACTGACCCAATCGATAATATTCATATTATAGATACAGTTCAGGCTGAGACGTCTAGTAATGCTAAAAACGATTACTCATTAGAAGAGATGATCAAACCCTTAAATGAAGAGGAACGTCAAATCATTCTATTACACATCGTTTCTGAAATGAAATTTAAGACAATTGCAGAAACAATGAGTAAACCTTTAGGAACAATTTTATGGATGTATCAAAAAGCATTAAAGAAAATCAAAAAATCATTAGAAGGAGAGGATCTGTCATGAGATATAAAGACATCAAAACGCTCATCAAATCAAATGCAATTAAATCCATGCCAGACGTTTTCGATAAAATCGATCTTGACCAAATAATGGATGATTTTGTTCCTGTAAAAAAACGTAAAAAAATTCATACTTTTAATCTAAATACAGTATTGAAATTTGCTAGCCTTTTATTAATATTAACAATATCTTCAATCTTTGTAATTAACCAGTTATTAAATTCAGATAATCAGGTTTTTGCAATGGAAAGCGAAGCAGAGATTATTGGATTTTCTTCAATCTCAGCCGCATCATTCCTCGATGAAAATGAAATAGTGGATATTTCATTACCGTTAGCTTATCCAGTAGAATATAACCCTCAAACTACTTTAATTGAAAGTGAAATGGATTCGTTAAATCGCTATGTTAATTCAATTGAAGTTTTTTTAGGAAGTAAAAATAATTTTTCTTACGAGATGACTGATTTAATCAATCATGAGTACCAAAAAGAAATTAAATATAAAGCGACTGATTTAGTTGGAAATAATCTTGAATATTCTCTTTATTATCGTATTGAAAAAAGTCCATTGATTCAAAATAAATATACTTTGCAAGGAGTCATATCCTTAGGGGAAAATACTTATCAAATCAATGGTTCATTTATCCAAAATAAAAAAATATCACAAGTAGAATGGACCGTCACAAACGAAACGAACAAATCAATAAAGATTACTGATACTAGTTCTGAAACTACACAAAAATTCAAATATTCTTACTATGAAGATAATAATATTACTAGTGAAGTAGAAATTGAATTGTATGTTGATAATTCAAATGTTTCTGGTAAAATAAAATCACAAAATAACGATATAAATGTTACTTATTTAATGAATCGCGTTAAAAATCAGAACACTTTCGATTCCATGTCAATTCACTATCAATATCAAAAAGGGATTTCATCTGAAGATGGACAAATCGACATTGAAGTAGAGACTCCGTCTGCAGGCCAATACGGTTATCTTTATAAAATAAAACTTCAAGGATCAAATGAAGTAGTTGCCGAATATCAAGGGCGAAGAAATGATTTCAGTCAAAAAGACTCAAATCCTGGAAATGGAAACGGCGGAATGACTAACCACGGTCCGGGAAACAATAATTAATTAGAATCATAAATAAAAACTGTCACTTTTTTGAAGTGCACCCAATTCCGGGTACATTAATAAAAAAAGGGAAAATAAATAAGAA